>JASLED010000073.1 GCA_030151255.1 Flavobacterium sp. | reverse complement strand
TTCTATAATCTCAAGTGCTTGACTTGTATTATAGTTTTTCTGATAAAGGATACGATAGATTTCTTGGATTTCTCTAATTTTTTCTGGTTCATAACCTCTTCTTCTCAATCCAACAGAATTGATACCTGCATAAGAAATAGGTTCTCTTGCTGCCTTGATGTAAGGTGGTACGTCTTTACGAACTAAAGTTCCGCCTGTTACAAAAGAATGAGATCCAATAGTACAAAATTGATGTACAGCTACTAAGCCAGCCAACACTACGTAGTCTCCTATTGTAACGTGTCCTGCTAGCGTGCTTGAATTTGAAAAAATACAATTATTTCCTACAATACAATCATGTGCAATGTGGCTATAAGCTTGTATTAAACAATTACTACCAATTACTGTTTTATATCTATCTTTTGTACCTCTGTTAATTGTAACACATTCGCGAATAGTTGTATTATCACCGATTTCTACAGTGGTAATCTCTCCTTCGAATTTTAAATCTTGAGGTTCAGCAGAAATTACAGCTCCAGGAAAAATTTTACAATTTTTTCCGATTCTAGCACCTTCCATAATAGTTACATTGGATCCGATCCATGTTCCTTCTCCAATTTCTACATTATTATGTATCGTTGTAAAAGGCTCAATAACTACATTTCTTGCTATTTTAGCTCCAGGATGAACATATGCTAAAGGCTGATTCATATTACTCCTTTTTAGTTTTTAATTTTTGATATTTGAGCCATTAGCTCTGCTTCTGCTACAAGTTTTCCGTTTGCATATGCATATCCTTGCATATGACAAATTCCTCTGCGTATTGGCGACAATAAGTCAAGCTTAAATACCAGCGTATCACCTGGAACAACTTTATTTTTAAATTTAACGTTTTCCATCTTCATGAAATAAGTTAAATAATTTTCTGGATCTGGTACAGTGCTTAGAATTAAAATTCCTCCAGATTGTGCCATCGCTTCACAAATTAAAACTCCTGGCATTACTGGTGCACCTGGAAAATGTCCAATAAAAAAAGACTCGTTCATTGTAACATTTTTAACTCCTACAACATGCGTTTCAGACATTTCCATTATTTTATCTACTAATAAAAACGGAGGTCTGTGTGGCAACAATTCCATTACTTTAACAACATCCATCAAGGGTTCTTTTGTAAGATCAAAAGTAGGAATTTGATTGCGTTTTTCGTTGCGAATAATTTTAGACATTTTTCTAGCAAAGCTTGTATTTACACCGTGTCCTGGTTTATTTGCAATTACTTTTCCTCTAATTCTTGTTCCTATTAAAGCCAAATCGCCAATTACATCAAGTAATTTATGTCTTGCTGCTTCATTAGGGTAATGCAATGTTAAGTTATCTAAAACTCCATTTGGTTTTACGCTAATCTCTTCTTTATCGAAAGCTTTTTTCAAATGCTCCATAGTTTCTGCTGATATTTCTTTATCAACATAAACAATTGCATTATTTAAGTCTCCACCTTTTATAAGTCCATGAGCCAATAGCGTTTCTAATTCATGTAAGAAACTGAATGTTCTTGCCTCAGAAATTTCTGTTTTAAAATCTTTTAAATCTTTTAAAGTAGCATTTTGTGTACCTAATACTTTTGTACCAAAATCTACCATTGCAGTAACTTGGTAATTATCTGCTGGCATAATGATGATTTCACTACCCGTTGCTTCGTCAACATAAGAGATTACTTCTTTTACAATGTATTCTTCTCTTTCTGCATCTTGCTCTACAATACCTGCTTTTTCAACTGCCTCAACAAAATACTTAGAAGAACCGTCCATAATAGGAGGTTCAGATGCATTTAATTCGATAATTACGTTATCAAGATCGCATCCTACAAAAGCTGCAAGTACGTGTTCTGTTGTTTGAACTTTAACACCTTTTTTCTCCAAGTTAGTTCCACGTTGTGTATTAACAACGTAATTAGCATCTGCTTCAATAACAGGATGCCCTTCTAAATCCACTCTAATAAAAGTAAAACCATTATTGATAGGTGCAGGTTTTAATGTCATTACAACATTTTGACCTGTATGTAATCCTACTCCTGATAATGTTATTTCATTTTGGATGGTCTTTTGTTTAACCATAATAAATATTTTTTATCTTGATCAGTTTATTTATCTTTCTTAAGCTTTTCTAAATCATCAACTATTTTAGAGAAGTTTCTAAAATGGCTATACGATTTTAAAAATTCTGTATATCCTAAAGCTGGCGTTCCTTGAACGGCTTTGTTTGATTCTATATTTTTTGTAACACCAGATTGCGCCTGAATTCTTACAGAATCGCCAATAGTTAAATGCCCAACAATACCAACCTGACCGCCAATCATACAGTTTTTACCCACTTTAGTAGAACCTGCAATACCTGTTTGCGCTGCAATTACAGTATTTTCACCAATTTCTACATTATGTGCTATTTGTATTTGATTGTCTAGCTTTACTCCTTTTCTGATTATTGTTGAACCTAAAGTAGCTCGGTCAATTGTAGTTGCTGCTCCAATTTCTACATTATCTTCTATAATAACATTTCCGATTTGTGGCACTTTGTTATATGTACCATCTGCATTCGGTGCAAATCCAAATCCGTCTGATCCGATAATTGTTCCAGCGTGAATTGTGCAATTTTCGCCAATTTCTGTTTCAGAATAAATTCTTGCTCCAGAAAATAAAACAGTGTTATTTCCAATAATAACATTATCCCCAATAAACGTATTAGGATAAATTTTTACGTTATTACCAATTTTAGTGTTTTTACCAACATAACAAAAGCTACCTAAGTACAAATCGTCTCCATACTCAACACCTTCCGATATTACGCTTGGTTGCTCAATACCAGATTTCATTAATTTCACTTGGTTATAATATTCCAATAATTTAGAAAATGCAGTATAAGCATCCTCTACTTTTATTAGCGTTGCTTTTACAGGTTGATCTGGTTCAAATGTTTTATTAACAATTACAACTGATGCTTCAGTTGTGTAAATAAAATGTTCATATTTTGGATTTGCTAAAAATGAAATAGAACCTTTTGTTCCTTCTTCAATTTTAGCTAACGTTTTTACTTCTTCTAAAGGATTTCCTGCAATATCTCCTTCTAATACTGACGCTATTTGTTCTGCTGTTATTTTCATCACCGCAAAAATATAAAATATAATTGAAAGTTAACTTTCAAAAACACTTTTTGGATAACAAGTATAATACTTCGTTACTGGTTTTGTAAGTGCTTTTAAGTTTAATTGATCTGAAACAGATAAAACATCCTTTACTCTTCCGTCTTTTTTCAAAATCATAATTGGCTCTTTGCTTTTGCTATACGCCTGATTACTGATTTCTCCTTCAAAAACAAAGTAAGAAATTTCCGCATCTGTTAATTTAGTGTTTTGTTTAATTTCGTTTATTTTATCTGTAAATAATTCATTTATTTTATTTTGATCTTCAGAAACTTTTATTCCTAATAACTTTCTATTAACAATCATTTTACTTAAAGTTGACAAAACAAAATCATCATGAAATTGCCATGCTTTCATTGCGCTTACAATATCTGAGTCATCTAACAGTGCGAATTTATTTAAAGCTGTTGTTTTAAATTCATCTACACTAAATTTATTCATCAAGAAAAATTTTAGCGGTTCACTACACCACAAGTTTTCTCCTTTTTGCACTAATTCTTTCGCTCTTTTTAAAATACGCACCAAAATTAGCTCTGCACAAACACTAGTTTTATGCAAATACGCTTGCCAATACATTAGCCTACGACCTACCAAAAACATTTCTACCGAATAAATTCCCTTTTCTTCTATAACTAATTCATCATTTACAACGTTTAGCATCTGTATTAATCGTTCAGAATTAATATTCCCTTCTGCTACGCCACTATAAAAACTATCTCGTTTTAAATAATCCATACGATCCATATCCAACTGACCAGAAATTAGTTGCAACATAAATTTTCTATGATATTTTCCTTGAAAAACTTGAATAGCTAAATCTAATTTTCCATCAAATTTTTGATTTAACTTATTCATAAAAAACAATGAAATTTCTTCATGATGAATTCCTTCTACAATGCTTTCTTCCATAGCATGAGAAAATGGTCCATGTCCAATATCATGAAGTAAAATAGCTATATATAATGCATTTTCTTCTTCTAGGGAAATTTCAACATTTTTAAAACGAAGTACTTGAACCGCTTTTTGCATTAAATGCATACAGCCCAACGCGTGATGAAAACGAGTATGATGTGCACCTGGATAAACCAAATAAGAAACACCCATTTGGGTAATTCTTCTCAATCTTTGAAAATAAGGATGCTCGATCAAATCATACAATAATGAATTGGGAATAGAAATGAATCCATAAATTGGATCGTTGAGTATTTTTAGTTTATTTATTGTAACCAATGGAAATAAATTATTTTTTCAATAAAACTAAACAAATATAGCAATAATAAAGAAAGCCATATCTTTTTTTGTAAAAAAGATATGGCTTTAATCTCAAAAATATTTAAAATATTTAATTAATCTTCTATTTCAATCTGAAAACTTTCTAAAAAAGCAATTGTTTTTTCAATATCATAATGTAAAATTCTATCTTCTGATACAAAAGAAACTTCTTCTCTATATGACTTAATAAAAGACTCAATAAATTCGCTTGATTTTGCAGGTCTTCTAAACTCAATTGCTTGAGCAGCATTCATCAACTCAATTGCTAAAATACGCTCTAAATTTCTTACAATAGACAACGTTTTTGTAGCGCCATTTGCCCCCATACTTACGTGATCTTCTTGCCCGTTGCTAGAAACAATACTATCTATACTTGCAGGAGTTGCTAATTGTTTATTTTGACTCACAATACTTGCTGCAGTATATTGAGGAATCATAAATCCTGAATTTAACCCTGGGTTTGACACCAAAAATGCTGGCAATCCTCTTAATCCAGAAATTAATTGATATGTTCTTCTTTCAGAAATATTTCCTAATTCTGCTAAAGCTATTCCCAAGAAGTCAAAAGCTAAAGCCAATGGCTGCCCGTGAAAATTACCTCCTGAAATAATAATATCATCTTTGTAAAATACATTTGGATTATCTGTTACCGAATTAATTTCAGTTTTAAAAATTTTACTTACATAATCAATTGTATCTTTTGACGCTCCGTGAACTTGAGGAATACATCTGAATGAATATGGATCTTGAACATGTTCTTTTGAACGGCTAATTAACTCTGACCCTTCTAAAACTTCATTAAAAAACAATGCTGTTTCGATTTGCCCTCTGTGTGGACGAACATGGTGAATTAATTCATTAAAAGGTTCTATTCTTCCGTCAAATGCTTCTAAAGAAACAGCTCCAATTAAATCAGCTAAATAAGACATTTTTTTAGCTTTTATTAAGGTATAACATCCGTAAGCTCCCATAAACTGAGTTCCGTTTAACAATGCTAAACCTTCTTTTGACTTTAATTGAATTGGCGCCCAGCCCATTTTTTCTAATACTTTACTTGCAGGTTGTCTAAAACCTTCAAACATTACTTCTCCTTCTCCAATTAAAGGTAAAGTTAAATGCGCAAGAGGAGACAAATCTCCAGATGCACCCAATGAACCTTGTGTATAAACAATAGGCAACACATCGTTATTAAAGAAATCTACCAGCCTTTCTACAGTTTCTAATTGAACTCCAGAATTTCCGTAACTAAGTGATTTAATTTTTAACAACAACATAATTTTCACAATTTCCTCTGGAACAAAATCTCCTGTTCCACAAGCATGTGATTTCATTAAGTTCTCTTGTAATTTTGACAAATCGTTTGCTTCGATTTTCACATTACACAAAGAACCAAATCCTGTATTAATACCATAAATAGGATCTTTGTGCGTTGCCATTTTCTCATCAAGATAAGTACGACAATTGATGATATTAGCTCTTGCTTCTTCTGAGATATCTAATTTTTGACCTTGTGTGATAATCTCATTTAGTTTTTCAATTGTAAATACATCTGAACTTATATAATGTACTGTTTCCATAATTTTATTGTGGTCTTTTGATCTTATTTTTATCTTGTAAATATTAAATTATTTCCTTTAGAATCTGATTCACTAAATGCATATCCATCAACATTAAACTTCTTCAATCCTTCAATATCATTAATATCATTTTCTAAAATGTATCTTGCCATTAATCCTCTTGCTTTTTTAGCAAAAAAACTAATTACTTTTAGCTTTCCGTCTCTTAACTCTTTGAAATCTGGTGTAATGATTGTTGCGTTTACATTTTTTACATCTACAGCTCCAAAATATTCATTACTTGCTAAATTTATAATTATGTCATTTGAAGCAACTTCTTTGTTTAAATATTGTAACACAAATGGCTTCCAATATTCGTGTAGATTTTTTGCTTTACCAACAGATAATTTTGTTCCCATTTCTAAACGATATGGCTCTATTAAATCAGTTGGACGCAAAACTCCGTACAAACCAGACAAAATAAGCAATTTATTTCGCATTGCTTCTGTTGCAGTTTCTGACAAGGTATAAACTCCTAATCCGGCATATACATCGCCGTTAAAAGCATAAGCAGCTTGTTTAAATTCTGCTTTTCTACTTTCTGACAATAGATATGTTCGCTCTTGATTTCTTTGCCAATTTAAATCTGCTAAATTGCTAGAAATCTTCATCAGGTTCATTAAATCTTGTGGACTTTTTTGTTTTATAATTTCATTAATCACTTTACTTTCCTTTACAAACAAAGGTTGACTCGTTTTTGCAAACGGCACTTCTGTTTTATAATCAAGGCTTTTAGCTGGCGATAATACTATTTTCATATTATTTTTTTTCAAATATAAGTAATCCTATTAGCATTCTCAATTCTTTCCAATGATCTTATACCAAATTTCCTTCATCAATTGCACTCCATCACGTTTATCTTTTTTTACTTCAGCCACTTCCAATTCACCTTCATCATTAAGAAAAAAATAATAGCTAAACGCAAATTGCACTTCTGTTTCTGTTTCTTTTAACACACCAAAACGCAGATCATTAAAATAAATATGTTCGTCTTTTTCACTAAACGTATAAGCTCCTTCCGAAATTTTTGCCAAACGCTTAATTAATGGATTTTGTTCCAAACTTTCTACTAAATGACAATTCTTTTTATATTCTTTAAATACAATTGGCTTGTTGCTAAAAAAAGAATAATCGCCAATTAAATAAGCATCATCTATTTCTATTGTTGCACGCCACAATATTGTATTCATTGCCGTAGGTTTAATAGATAGTGATTTATATGCAATATGTCGTTTATCTAATGTATCTGTTACATTATAAAATGCGACTGCTTTTAAAAGCAAGGTTAAGCACAAATATCCGGTACTAACATATAATCCCCATTTATTAAACATCATTCTCTTCTCTAAATTTGTGGTTTCTCTCATAGATCTAACCAAAAAATAAATAAACGGAATAGTATAAAGTGGATCAATTACAGAAATTGACTTAAACGCAAAAGAATAATCAAACGGCCACAACAATTGTGTTCCCCAAGTAGTAAAAACATCTAAAATGGAATGCGTGAAAAACCCCCAGAAGAACAACCAATAACCTTCTTCATAAGTAACGCCTCTTTTTTTCTCAAGCAAATACATAAGATAGCCAAAAAAGAAAGGCATTGTAATTGCAAATAAAATAGAATGAGTAAAACCGCGATGTATTTCTAACGCAGTAAGGGGATCGGTAAAGAATACAGATAAAACATCTAGATCAGGAATTGTACCTGCAATTGCACCGTACAATACTGCTCTATTTTTAATTTTCCGCCCTAATAAAGCATTTCCTATGGCACCACCTAAAACAATTTGTGTCAATGAATCCATTATATTTTGTTTATTATTAGAAAAGCGAAGATAAAAAAAACTGCACAAAGGCAGTTTTTCTTTTTTATTATTTCAAATTAATGACTACAATTCTTTGAAGATTGTATGCATTAATCGTTTTTTATCGTTGATACTTTCTTCTAAAGAAATCATTGATTCTGTTCTGTACACACCTTCAATATCATCAATCATATAGATAACCTCTTTTGCATGACGAGTATTTTTAGCTCTAATTTTACAGAAAACATTAAACTTACCTGTTGTTACGTGAGCAACTGTTACGTAAGGAATTTCATTAATACGTTCTAAAACGAATTTAGTTTGAGATGTATTATGTAAGAAAATACCAATGTACGCAATAAACGCGTATCCTAACTTCTCATAATCAAGAGTTAATGATGAACCTTGGATAATTCCAGCATCCTCCATCTTTTTTACTCTCACGTGAACAGTACCAGCAGAAATCAATAATTTCTTAGCAATATCTGTAAAAGGCACTCTCGTATTATCAATCAACATATCTAATATTTGGTGATCGATTTCATCTAAACGAAACTTACTCATAAATCAATTATTTATCTTAGTTCTAATCTTTATTTCAGTACAATAATACTAAAAAAAAATCTTATTTATTTAAAAAATATCAATTTATACTATTTTTTTAATAAATAATTAACCTCTTCAACCGTTAACTCTACAACATCCGTAAAGTTAGCTTCTAAAATTGAATTTGGAAGACCTTGCAAATCTTTTAATTCACAAGAGCTTTTAATAGCATTATGCACAAATTTACTCTCTTTATTGTCAATTTGCACAATTTGAGGAACAAATTTAACATTATTATTTTCTAATACTTCTTTATATTGAATTTTCAGTATTAAATTCTCTTCCAAATTTTCTGAAAACACCCCATCCCATTCAATATCATAGAAATTCTTAGCATTTTCTATTATTGTTAAATATTCTTCAACAGAGTAATCATCCAACTGCTGTTTATATAAAATATCCATGGCTTTAAGCAAGCTTATACAAACCAATTCTCTCGTATTTTCTCTCTGATAATCTATTCCTAAATGCCCCGCTTCTATTAAAATAACCGGAATACCTAAAGTTTGAACATAATCTCCAATACAATTTACATTAAATGAATCATCAAATCGGCCTACATGACCTGGTACAATTTTTTGAAGTGTGTTATTTATTGCTGCGATCAACTTCATACCCATAACACGCGAATCGCTCAAATCTCTAGCTTCATTATATGCTGGAGATAGAAATGAAATAGCTGCTGATTTACCTGTTTCTCCTACACCAAAAATTGTTCGTTGGTCATGTAGATTAAAAGCATAATCGGGTTTAATATCTTCTAATAATTTTCTTAAAAGCTGACTTTCGGGCTGAGACAAATTGATAGAATCACGATTTAAATCAACTTGATTTGCATTTACTCTTGTGTAATATTTTGCACCATCTGGATTTAAAATAGGAATAAAAGTAATCTCAAAATAAGCTTTCCATTGCTCTACAATTTCATCATCTGAAAGATGTAAAAAATTCAAAAAATCAAAAACAGCTTTTGTAGTTGTTGATTCATTTCCGTGCATTTGAGACCACATAAAAACCTTAATTTTTCCAACACCAAATCGCACCGAATAAATAGGTTTTTCTTCTACAGAAAATCCACAACATTTTACCTCAAAATTTGCATCTAAAGCAGTACAAAATTCTTCAACATTTTCATTTGTTATGTAGCGCCCAACTATTGATTCTACCTTATACTTTTGAGCAATATTTTTATAATTCATCTATTATCTCTTTTTACTTTTTACAAATGTAAATAGATATTTAATTACAAATGTAAACAAGTTGTTTTTCTTTATTATTTACAATTGTATACAAATATTCTTGTAAAACTTTAAATCTTAAATAAAAACAATCTACTTCCATTTAATAAAAATAAAAAACGCTAAAAATCAAAATATTAAAGTTAAATACATAAAGCTTAACTTTACATAAAAACAATTAATTACATTATTGTATTTGCTTATTTGATTTTATATATTTACATTTGTAATTTACAATAATAAACAAAAAAAGCATGAATAACTTTGTAAACAGACTGGAATTTATACTTCAACATTACGAGTTAAATGCTTCTGCATTTGCAGATAAAATTGGCGTACAACGCTCTAGTTTATCGCATATATTATCGGGCAGAAACAAAGCTAGTTTGGATGTAATTTTAAAAATAAATGAAGCCTTTTCTGACATTAGAATTGAATGGTTGATACAAGGAATTGAACCTGTTTTTTCATCTTCTTTTAATAATGAAAACACCATCATAGCAACTGAAAATTTCTCTCTAAAAGAGAACCCTAGCGTTGTAAATTCTTCTGAAGATTTTAAAAAAAACACATCAAAAAAAACAACAAACACCTCTCCTATTTCTTCTCTTTCAAATCATTTTTTTACCTCAACAGATGTAGAACAAATTGTTGTTTTTTACAAAGACGGAACTTTTACAACTTACAAACCACGACAATAAATCAGTGATTTTTACCTTTTATAATTATCATAATTTTTATTTTATATAAAATAATTATCAATATTTTAAAAACCTATTTCACCTTTAATCAAAGATCAATTTGTTTCCTTTTTTAATAAATAACTTCAGTTGATTGATTAGTTAATTATTTACTATTGAAATCACAAAAATTTCTTTAATTAAATTAAAAACCATTCAGACTTGTTATCTTTAATTTTTATTAATAATTACCTTTAGTAATACACTAAAATTAGAAATGGAAGAAATAAAAGATAATTCGCAAGTTCATCGCAAATTAAAAGCGCGACATTTAACCATGATTGCCATTGGAGGATGCATTGGAACAGGTTTATTCATGGCAAGTGGCGAAGCAATACAACAAGCCGGACCAGGCGGAGCATTATTAGCTTATGGAGCAATTGGTGTAATGGTATACTTTTTAATGACTTCATTAGGAGAAATGGCTACTTTTATGCCTGTTTCGGGCTCATTTAGCACCTATGCTTCAAAATTTGTAGATCCATCTTTAGGATATGCCTTAGGCTGGAATTACTGGTTTAATTGGGTTATTACGGTTGCAGTTGACGTTTCTATTGCCGCCTTAGTAATTTCTTATTGGGATGTAATGAATTTTATGCCTCCTTGGGCTTGGAGTTTACTTTTCTTCTTTATTATTGTTGGATTAAATACACTTTCTGTTCAAGCTTACGGCGAATCAGAATATTGGTTTGCATTTATAAAAGTGCTTACAGTTATTATTTTTCTTATTGTAGGATTGCTTACTATTTTTGGGATAATGGGAGGCGAATACATTGGTTTTACCAACTTTACCTTGGGAGACGCTCCCGTTTTGGGCGATGGCTTTTCGGGTAAATTTTTATCTGTATTAGGTGTTTTTCTAATTGCAGGCTTCTCTTTTCAAGGAACAGAACTAATTGGAATAACAGCTGGAGAATCAGAAAATCCTGAAAAGAATATTCCGAAAGCGATTAAACAAGTTTTTTGGCGAATTTTAATCTTCTATATCTTATCTATTTTCGTTATTGGATTAATTATTCCTTATACGAGTCCGGCATTATTAGGCGCCGAAATAAATGAAATTTCTAAATCGCCTTTTACACTTGTGTTCGAAAAAGCACATTGGGCATTTGCTGCCGCATTGATGAATGCTATTATCTTAACTTCTATTTTATCAGCAGGAAATTCTGGCATGTATGCTTCTACCCGAATGCTTTATGCTATGGGAAAAGATAAAATGGCGCATCGCTCATTTGGAAAAACCACAAAAAATGGTGTTCCATTATTGTCATTATTAGCTACAGCGTTGGTTGTATTATTTATTTTTATCATTCAAAGTGTTACTCCTCAAGCCGTAGATTTTATTTTAGCTGCCTCAGGATTAACAGGTTTTATTGCCTGGTTGGGTATTGCTATTAGTCATTACAGATTTAGAAAAGCATATGTTGCGCAAGGATACGATACAAAACAATTAATCTACAAGGCAAAATGGTTTCCGTTCGGACCAATATTCGCCTTTATACTTTGTCTTTTAGTAATTATCGGTCAAGACAGCAAAATGATTTTTGAAGGAATATTTGAATGGAAAGGCATTTTTATCACTTATATGGGTATTCCCTTCTTTTTATTCTTCTATTTCTTCCATAAAATTAAGCACAAAACAAAATTAATTCCTTTAAAAGACGTTGATCTTACTAAATAAATACTCTGCTTGGGTAAAAATCTGAAAAAATTATACCTTAGCGATTCAGAAATTTTCGAATAAACATGATAAAACAAACTAAATTATTAGCTTTCCTTTGCCTAACAGGAAACTTAATGTTTGCACAACGCAATCTTACTATACAAGAAGCTACGTTAGGTCTAGGAAGTACTTTTGCTACAGAAAAAGTATTGCAACCCAATTGGAGAAATACAAATACGTTAACTTTTGTTACAGCAAAAAGAGATAGCTTATTAGAAAAATCGCACAATAAAGATTGGAAAAATCAGTTGGTTATTACAGCAAAAGATTTAAATAATTTATTGAACAAGCAAATTACAGAAACTACATTTAAGCTTACTACACTTCCATCAAATCTGAAATGGAAAGATAGCAATATTGCTTCATTTTCTGTAATAGATACCGACAAGAAAAATACTTATTTGGTAAATTTAGCTACTGATACACAAACCATTACTGTATTGCATAAAATACCAACCACAAAAAGCAATCAACTTCTATCTAGAAATGGAGACTATATTGCTTGGTTAAATGACAATAATATTGAAATTGCTGATAAAAAAGGAAGAATTACAACAGTAACTACAGATACAGACCAAGCTATTGTAAACGGTAGTCCAAATACACATAGAAATGAGTTTGGAATTGATCAAGGAATGTGGTGGAGCCCTAAACAAGATCAATTATTGTATTATAGAAATGATCAAACAATGGTTACCGATTATCCATTAGTACAATGGGGAACTCGCGTTGCAGAAAACAAAAACATCAAATATCCAATGGCTGGAATGACGAACGAAAAAGTTTCGTTAATTATTTATGATGTGTACACAAAACAGAAAACAACAATAAACACAGGAGATGTAGATCAATTCCTTACAATGGTTACTTGGGATCCGTCTGGAAATTACGTTTATGTTGGCTTACTAAACAGAGAGCAAAATCACCTTAAATTAAACAAATACAACGCTGCAACAGGTACTTTTGAAGGAATTATTTTTGAAGAAAAATCTTCTACTTATACAGAACCTTCACAAGGTTTAGTATTTGTGCCTTCAGAGCCCAACTCGTTTCTTTATATGTCAGAAAAAGAAGGTTATAGACAACCTTATTTATACACTGACGGAAAATTTGTTCGAAATCTTGGTTTTGAAAATGTTATTGCAACAGATTTATTAGGTTTTGACAAAGACGGTAAAAATCTTTACTATATTGGTGTTACCAATCAAGGTCTGGATCGACAATTATTTAAAGTAAATCTTAAAAAAGGAAAAACAGAGCAAATTACAACAGAATCAGGAACGCATAATTTGGTTATTAATGATGATAAAACTTATTTTATCGATCAATTCAACAATATTACAACACCAAATAAAGCTTCTATTGTAAACACAGCAAATAAAAAATCAGTAGATATTTTAACTTCTAAAAATCCGTATGAAGGTGTAATTACCATGCCTAAAATGGAATTAGTTACGCTAACAGCAGCTGATGGAAAAACGCCTTTAAATGGACGCATCTTCTACCCAACAAATTTTGATGCTACTAAAAAATATCCTGTTATGGTATATGTTTACGGTGGACCTCATGCACAATTGGTAACAAACTCATGGTTGGGCGGAGCTAATTTATTTTTCCATTATATGGCACAAAATGGTTATGTTGTATTTACAGTAGATAACAGAGGAAGTCATAACCGTGGGCGCGATTTTGAGCACATTATTCATAAAAAATTAGGTCAGGCAGAAATGGCCGATCAAATGGAAGGTGTAAAATACTTACAATCTTTGCCTTTTGTAAACAATGACAAAATTGGTGTTTATGGTTGGAGTTTTGGAGGATTTATGACAACTACTCTTTCTGTTACTCACCCAGAAATATTTAAAGTAGGTGTAGCTGGAGGACCAGTTATGGATTGGAAATTATATGAAATTATGTATGGTGAGCGATATATGGATACGCCTCAAGAAAATCCAGAAGGATATGAGCTTACCAGCTTATTAAACAAAGCAGATAAATTAAATAATAAATTGTTAATTATTCACGGAGCGCAAGATCCGGTTGTGGTACAACAACATTCTATGTTATTTTTAGAAGAATGTATTAAAGCTAATAAACAAGTTGATTATTTCTTATATCCAACACACGAACACAATGTATCTGGAAAAGACCGAGTACATTTAAATACTAAAATAGCTAACTACTTTTTTGATTTCTTAGAAAAATCAAATCAATAATAATAAAAGGCAACAAATTGTTGCCTTTTTTATTTTCTATAAATACAAATATAATTATCCTAAGGAAGAATGAATAATTAACTCTAAACCAAGAATTACAATAAAAATGAAAAAACAAATACGAAATGTTTTTAAACTAATTCGCTTTCGAACGATTGTACCTACTTTCATACCAAATAATGCAGGAATGATTGCCAATGTGGATGAGCCTATATTTTCTAACTGAAATGCGCCACCCTGAGCCAAACCAATCGCTAATGCAATTGTAGAAACTGTAAACGACAAACCCAATGCTTGAATAAGATCGTCTTTAGAAAGTCCAAGTGCCTGAATATAAGGAACAGCCGGAAGTGTAAAAATACCAGTAGCTCCATTAAGTAAACCTGTAGTAATACCAATAATAGGCGATAAAAAACGTTCTATTCTTGGCTTAACATGCAATGGTTTTGCAATAAATCCATAAATAGAATAAATGATCAACGCAATACCTAACGCAATACTTGAATAATTTGTATTTACACTTGTTAATAGCCAAGCTCCTGCAAGAGTTCCTATAAAAATTCCGAGCATCATTATCCAAAAACGTTTCATTAATTTTAAAAAATTTGGTCCCGTAAAAAGCTGCCAAAAATTAGTAACAAAGGAAGGTATAATTAATAATGATGCAGCGCTAAGTGGCGACATAACAATACTAAGTATTCCCATCGCAATTGTGGGTAACCCCATACCTACTACTCCTTTTACAAACCCTGCAATAAAAAAAGTAATCGCAATCATAAAGATTGTTAATGTAAAATATTCACTCATTCTAAACTATTTAATTGACGTTATTTAAAAGAAAATCTCTATTATGTATTTTAATGTATGCTGTATTAAAAATAATTACTATGCAAAGCTATTTGGAATATTACTTCAAAACAATCGTAATTATTCGTGTTTTTAGTTCGAAAAAATTGAAGTATGGATTTTCAACAACTCAAAAGCTTTAAAACAATTGTAGAAAAAGGCAACTTTCAGGATGCAGCCAATGAATTGAACTATTCATTATCGGCAATTAGTTATCAGATGCAACAATTGGAAAACGAAGTAAAATTTACCTTATTTGAAAAAATAGGTCGCAGAATGGTAGCTACTCAGCAATCGTTAAAATTAATTCCTCATATAAAAAAAATTGAAGAAGAAATTGAACAAATAAAATTACTGAATGCGAAAAACAAAAAAATAGAAGGAAGTCTTACCATATCGGTATCTGATAGTTTATTAACCTATATTATTCAGCCTGTTTTAAAAGAATTTATTGCGCAAGCACCTGAAGTTCAGCTTAAAATAAAAGTAAAAAATTGCTACGAAATTCAGAAAGAAGTTATCCGAAACGAAATTGATTTAGGAATTCACTACGATGTATTTGGTTATGACAATCAAATTTTAGTAACAACTATTCAAGATTTTCCTGTTGGCATAATGGTTTCTCCAAACTTTCCTGTGGAAGAAATGAATTTTGACAAGAAAAATCAAGTAAAAAACTTCTCGCTTATCAACAATGATCCTAATGGCATTTACCAAGTTTTTTTACGAGATTATCTTAAGAAAAAAAATATTCAATTATTAGGTCAAACACTTGAATTGTGGAGCATAGAAGCAACAAAAAAAAGTATAATGAGCAACCTAGGTATTGCTTGCTTACCTAGATTTGTAGTGGCTAGCGAATTAAAAAAAAGCGAAATTCTAGAAATTCCTATCAAGGGATTTGAGCAAAAAGCCACAATGATTACAGCACATCATTATAATAAATGGATTAGCCCAGCAATGGAACTATTTTTATCATTATTACAGAAAAATAGTCAACCAAACTAAAAGTAAATCGTTTTTATAAAAGTTTTAAAAATAAGCCTGCATGCAGGACACATGCAGGCAATGACAACCTTATAAACTATAACGCTATCAGTTGAAATAAGGTCTTTATAAGCTATATAAATCTACCAACAGTTTTGCAACACCGAATCACTTTTACTGCTTTTAACTTATGAGACTAAATTTCTTACTTTTTAAACAAATAAAAAAAGGCAACAACAGATAATAATCTTTTAATAATTTAGATAACAGTAAATTAATATAAATAAAAAAACAGGCTATTTACTTAGAAACAACCTGTTTTCACCAATCAATTATATAGTTATTATTCCTTTTTTCTATAAGTAACTACTAGCTTTACAGCATCTAAATTATCTGCTTTTTCTCTGTCTTTTAAACTAATTTCTTTTTCCATTACCAAACTATAAGGATTTAGTGTTGTAATTTTATATTCCTCTTTTTCTGTAACAACAGCTGCATCATTTTGAAAGTCAAATATGATATTTTCTTTGTGTAAAGTCCATTTACCAGAAATAAATATTTTTTTACACTCTCCATGATGATCTTTGACAAAAGAAATGTCAGAAAAAACATCATTTTTCTCAAAAATAAACGAATTTGTTTCGCAGCCTTTTTCGTTTGGATAAAACTGTCTTTTAATTTCATTTCCATTACTATCATACAGATATTCAGTACGATGTTCCCAAGTTCCAATTAAACTTTTTGACATTACTACATTTACATCATTATCATGAGTACATGATGACATCATTATAACAATCGTTGCTAGCAACATTAATTTTAGAATAAGCTTTTTCATAACAATTTTTAAATCAAAAATAGCGTTATTTTATGATTTAAAAAACACTTACAAGATTAATTTTAACATTTAAAAAATATATTATTGATTTTATTGTGAAAAATAATGATAAATAAATCATAAATATTAACAATAATCAATCAATAACAAATCATCGCTTTTCAAAAATGAATAAAAATTTACTATTTGGTTCTAATTTGATATAATTAAACTTCATCCAACAAAAATCTTCTGAGCTCTGTATCTTGAATGGAAGGTAACTGCCATTTATCAATAAACTCTTCTACCATTGCTCGTCCTCTTTGTTCAATTGTTTCTTTTGTCCAAACTGAATAATCTAATAATTCTATTTCAGAAAACGTCAATCTGTAGTTGTGTTGAATGGCATTTTGTATCTTATGTTGTATTTTCTCAAAATTACTTGCTTCATATTTATTATAAGATAAAAATATATTACCCAATGAATAACTATAACGATCTCTATTTACTTTTTGCATGGCATTAATATCTCGATAAGTACTTCTTGCTTCATAATCATCTTCTTCTGGATAAATTAAATAAACTTTTGGTTCGGCCGACACGTTTACTTCCTGCTTTCCTTCCCTATTCTTCAAAAAATAATCTAATCCTGCCCAAGTTTTAAAGCGATTTCCTTTGTGAATATGTTGAATAACTTCTTTCCATCGAAAATGTTCTACCCGATTTTCCATTAACACATTAATTAAATACTCATTGTTATAAGCACGTCCGCGCATATAATAATGATTAATATCTCGATAAGTTTCTTCTAAATTCAAATTCGAATTATTTCCTTGCAATAAATAACACATTATATTGTGTCGTTCAATAGCATACAAAAGATCTTCTACTTCTTTCAATTGTTTGTCAATTGTCCACTGAGTTATGGTTTCGTCTTCTTTTGATGGCAAATCTCGTATTAGAATAGCTAAAATTAAGTTGAGCATAAACTTTCCGTAACCTCTAGGAAAATTTTGAATTCGATGTAATGATTTTTGAATAACCGAAGTATAATAATAATTAAAATCTTCGTCTTGTTCTACATCAAACGGATTATTAATAAAATACCATAAAACAACTGCTTTTTTCATAGCATCTAACCAAGGAACTAATTCTTTGTAATCGGCATAATTTATGGTTTCTTCAGAAGCATCTAATTGAAAATCTATCGTAAATAAGTGCTTTTGATACGATTTAAAATCATTTGACACCATTGTTGGTCTAGAAAAATACAGCAACCAGAATGCTTTTAAAAATGCATCGTCATCCATGGCTTGTTGCGGATTTCTTCCTAGCCATTTATAAACTTCTAACCAAGTTTGGTTTATTTTTTTTCGACTTCGATCAATTGTGCTGGCAACAGTAAGTTGTTTTGATACAATATATAAAACTCTATTTTTTAATCGTTCTAAGCTCGAAAGTTGTTTTCCTCTAAAATTTAATGTTTCAAAAACCATCGAAACATCTACTGGTCTTTCCTTTGATTCGCTCAAATTTAAAATAGAAAACAATAATGATTTTGTAATTTTTTCAATCCAATGATTAATTTCTACCTGAGATAATTTAGCAATTCTATCGCCAAAGAAACGTTTTGCAAAAGACAAATTATGTGTATAAAGTGTTTCTGTTTCTTCTACTTCATAAGTGCTTTCATTAAAAATTTCTCTAATCAAATAATTGTGTGAAGGCACATCAATATGATAACCAAAAATATATTTATTTGTTCCTTTTTCTACTTTTTTAAAATAATTAGTTTCTAAACTTTTTCGCTTATCTTCTGGCTCAACTTTTAGTACTAATTCTGAAAGCAGAATTAACAAAGTAGTTAAACGCTGTTGCCCGTCTACAATATTACAGCCAATATATGGCGTGTTGTTAATCCAAATTTTTTTATCTCGAACATAAAATCCTTCTTTTCGAATGCTTTCGAAGTCAGAAGGAACAAAATCAGTAAATGTCAAAATTCCTGTAAAATGAAACGAATTGCGCTGC
Organism: Flavobacterium sp.; assembly: GCA_030151255.1. Taxonomy (GTDB): domain Bacteria; phylum Bacteroidota; class Bacteroidia; order Flavobacteriales; family Flavobacteriaceae; genus Flavobacterium. The sequence continues at coordinate 13,411 of JASLED010000073.1, read as the reverse complement.
TGATGTGTATTATACAAATCATTCCACAATTCTTCTAGTTCTTTCTTACTCCAAGAATATCCTCTCTGATAATCTGGAATTCGAAAAATTCTGTTCGAAAAAACTTCTTCAAAAGTTACTATATTCATTTTAAGGTTTACTTATTTTTTAGAGATTCAAAAATAAGTAATCTAAAATGATTGCGCTAATTGATCATATCTTTTATAAAAACAAAACTTTATTGACATAATGATTTATTTGAATTTGATATTTTTTTAGGTTTTAAATGAATAATATTCAATCAACTATTTCAAGTTACAAATAGCTTACGTTTACTTAATATTTTATTTACACTAGAGTTATTCTTGAAACAATCTATTCTTAAAGATCATTTAAAATTGTTAAATATTTTAAAACAAAATTGTTTTTGAACTGATCGTTTATTTTTAATTATCTGATTTTTATGAAATGATATTGTGTGTTTTTTGCATTATTTTTAAAAATAATAGAAATAAAAATACTTGATACTGTATTAATATTTAAAATAGAAGAATTATAGAGTTTTGCGTCATATAATTATTCATTTATGAAAAGCAAAATTCTATCTATTGCCTTTGTTATTTGTACGCTATTATGTTCTATAGGTACATTTGCACAAATAACTACTTCAACGATAACTGGAAAAGTTAGCGATAATACAAATGAGTCATTACCTGGCGCAACAGTATTAGCTTATAATGAATCTACAGGAAATCGTTATGCTGTTGCAACCAATGCAGATGGTCGTTTTACCATTGCAAATATGAATCCGGGTGGACCTTATACTATTGAAGTTAGCTTTATTGGTTATGCTACTTTAAAAGAAAAAAATATTCGATTAGGACTTGGAAATAGCACATTTAATTTCGTACTTGAGGATGAAGGAAACAGTTTAGACGAAATTGTTGTAAAAGCTGACGGAAGTAAGCGAAACAATGGAGTAGCTAATAGAATTGGCGAAAAGCAAATAAAAAATATGCCTGCAATTAGCCGAAGCTTACAAGATTATACACGAACTACTCCACAAAGTTCTAATAACTCTTTTTTAGGAACCAATTATCGTTATAACAACGTAACATTAGATGGTGCCATTAATAATGATGCTATTGGATTTAGCCCGTCTTCGGGTGGACAGTCTGGAACTTCAGGACAACCAGGAAGTAGCACAAGAACAAACCCTGTATCTATTGATGCTATTCAGGATATTCAAGTTTATTTAGCACCTTATGACGTAAAAATTGGAAACTTCTTAGGAGGAAGTATCAATGCTGTTACTCGCAGTGGAACCAATGAAATAGAAGGGTCTGTTTATAGCTACATGAGAAATGCCGCTATTACCGGAAAAAACAAAGCAGGAGATAATAAAAAACTACCAAGTTCATTCTATGAATATCAATCTGGATTTCGTTTGGGATTACCAATTGTAAAAGACAAGTTATTTTTCTTTACAAACGAAGAAATCACAAGAAGACAAGATCCTGTTATTTTAGCAGCTGGATCAGAAGATAATCCAATTATTTCTAAAGAAGATGCTTATAAAATTAGTGAACATTTTAAAAATAAATATGGTTTAGATGCAGGAAGTTATGATAACTACACTGTTATGTCAAAATCAACAAAATTTTTTAATAGAGTTGATTGGAATATTAATGATAACAATCATTTAAGTTTAAGAAATAATACCATTTTTTCTAAAGCAACAAACTTAGAAAGAGATCAGCAAAATTTTAGATTTGGAAGTATTGATTTTGAGCAAACTAACAATCAATCATCAACAGTATTAGAATTAAAAAGTAGATTTGATAATGGAATGTCAAATAGCTTTATTGCTGGATTTTCATCAGTACACGATTATCGTACACCTACATCTAATCCTGCTGTTCCTCAAATCGAAATTAGTAATAAAGGAGGTACTATTTTCTTAGGAACAGATCGCGAAGCAAGTATTTTTGATATGAAACAAAAAACTTGGGAAATTACAAATAACTTTAACTGGGTAAAAAACAATCATACATTTACTTTTGGTACTCATAATGAGTTTTATAACATTACTTATGGGTTTGTAAATTCATGGAATGGCCGTGTAAATTATGGAAGCATTGATGATTTCTTAAATAATAAGCCAAGCCGCGTTCGTACAAACTTTAATTACATCAATAACTCTCGTGAATATATACAAAATAATCCGCCAGCAGAGTTTAAAATAATGATGTATAGTTTATATGCACAAGACGATATTCAGTTGGGAGATAAATTAAAATTAAGCCCAGGTATTCGTTTTGATTTAGCTTCAATGCCAGATAAAGCAACATTAAGCACAAAAACAACAGAAGCTCCAGTAGATCCGTATTATGGAACAACATATACTTACACAAAACCAAGAGATATTAAAAACAGTTATTTAGGTAAAGTTCAGGTATCTCCAAGATTAGGGTTTAGTTATGATATTAACGGAGATCAAAGCTTAGTATTAAGAGGAGGTACAGGTGTATTTACAGGACGTATTCCATTTGCTTGGCTAGGATATGCATATTACAATAATGGAGAATCTTACGGTGCTTTTGACCAAAGATACGATTACAAAACAACAAAACCTGCTGATGGTTCTGATCCGATTGCTGATGCTATAACAGGAAAAGGAGAAGCAGGATATGTAGAAAAACAAGGAATAAATGTTAATGATGCTTCTGGAAAAACACAAGTAGATTTAATTGATAATAACTTTGAAATGCCTCAAGTTTGGAGAAGTAGTTTAGCTTTAGATTATAAAACAGATAATAAATGGAAATTTAGTGTAGAAGGAATTTATACAAGTGTTATCAAAGATTTAAAATTTATTCATGTAAACTTGGTTGACAACGTAATTTATATGCCATATGATGTTGATAAAAGACAACCTATTTACAAACCAGTAAACGGAATACAAGCTATTAATCCAAAATATACAAATGCATATTTATTAACTAATACAAACCAAGGATATCGTTATAGTATTACTGCTCAAATAGGAAAATCATTTCCATTCGGATTCGATTTTAACGTAGCATATACTTACGGACAGTCAAAAGATATCACAAATGGTATTCGTAACTCAATGGAATCTAACTGGCAATTAAATCAATCATTAACACCAAATGATCCAGAATTAGCTTATTCAAATTTTGATATTCGTCACAATATTGTTGTTACAGGAAATTACAGATTAGATTGGGCAAAAAACAATAGTAATGTTACCAATATTTCATTGTTTTTTAGCGCAACATCAGGATTGCCATATTCTTTAGGAATGGTAAACAGTACAATCAATGGTACAGCACAACAACAAAGTTTATTATATGTTCCAAAAGCTGGAGAAACAGATAAGTTTTTTGCTGATACAGAACAAGGTCGTGCACAAGCTGCTGCTTTTGATAAATATATTGACGGAAATGATTATTTAAGTTCTAGAAGAGGTAATTTCACAGAAAGAAATGGAGCTAGAACTCCATGGAATGTAAAAGCAGATGTTCGTTTATCTCATGATTTAAACTTTAAAATAAGTGAGAAAAAAGTAAATACACTTACGTTTACTTGGGATATTATGAATGTAACAAACTTATTAAATAAACAGTGGGGAGTTCAATATTTTGCACCAAATACATTTAATTCAACCTCAAGCATGGGATTAAAATTAGATACACCTGGTACAACTACAGATTATCCTAAATATTCTTTTAATCCGAATAACGTAACAGATTATTCTATCGATTTCTTTGCTTCTCGTTGGCAAATGCAATTTGGTTTGAGATACACTTTTTAAAATCAAAAATGAATATAAACAAAAAACGCCTTAAGTTTAATACTTAAGGCGTTTTTTAGTTTTATTATCAATTAAATTACAATTGCTCTTTCATTGCTATAATTATTCCACAATTGCTCTTGTCCAATTTTTTCTAAAGCTTCTACCAATTGATACACATCTGTATAAGAATTATACAAAGCAATAGGTGCTAAACGAATAACATCTGGCTCGCGATAATCTGGCACCACGTTATGATCCTTTAAAGCCAAACAAATTCTATATGCTTCTGCATGTACCAATGCTACATGGCCACCTCTCCTATTATCGTCTGTATAATTGTTGAAAGAATATCCGTATACGCTCAATTTGGTATTGATTAAGTACATTAAATACGCCGTTAGATTCAATGATTTTTCTCTAACATTTTGCATACCTGCTTCTTCATAAATAGATAAAACACCCTCTAACGGAGCCATAGAAAACATATTTGGCGTTCCGGTTTGAAAAGCTGTAATATCTGGTGCTTGCTCAAATTGGTGTTTTAACTGAAATTGTGTTTCATCTTTATTGCCAAACCAACCTGCCAAACCAACAGGTTTATTAAAATGCTTTTGATTAATATAAATTGCTGCTGTAGCACCAGGTCCTGATGACAAATATTTATAATTACACCAAATTGCAAAATCAGGTTGAATCGATTTAAAATCATGACATACAGCGCCAACCGAATGGCACAAATCAAATCCAATAATTATTCCTCTCTTGTGTGCTTCTTTCGTTAAACGTTTCATATCTAATAATTGCGCACTTCTGTATAAAACAGATGGCAATAAAATAAAAGCAACATCTTCTGTCATACCTTCTATAATGGCATCTTCATCAATAAAACTACCGTCGGCACTTTTTATTACTTTTATCGTTTCATCAATATCATACCCTTTTAACTTTACTTGACTATCAATTGCATAACGATCTGTTGGAAAATTCAAATCATCAACCAAAATTTTATATCTTTCTTTAGTTGGATTCCAAAAAGTTGCAACTGCCTGATGAATATTTAATGTTGTATTGGCTGTTACCATTACTTCATTTTCTTCTGCATTAATCAATTTTGCTAATCTTGCACCTAACTGTTTTCCGTAATTAAAATAATGTCCGTCTTGGTAATTCCAAAGTAAAATCCCTTGATTTTTCCATACTTCCATTACGTTTAACAATGCCTTTTCTGCATCTTTAGACGCTAATCCAAGCGAATTTCCATCCATGTAAATTTTATTGCCTTCTAATGGAAAAAATCTATCGCGAAAAACGTTTAATGAATCTTGTTCATCCAATAAGGTAGCCTGAGCTAAACCTGGCTGAAAATTAGTATTTGCCATTTATAATTAGAGTTTCTTGTATTGGTTAAATTATTTAAACGCAAATAAACAATATTTTGGCTTACCTACAAATTTTATTCATTATTGAGCATAACAATCAACTTGCGTTTAAACAAAAAATAATCATTTTATTTTAAAAAAAATCCAGAAAAGTGCTATTATTAGTCCAAATAAGTAAAAACAATAATTGATAATCAGCCATTTATTTAATTTATCAAGTTTTATCGTAGAAATGAAAAGAAAAGTACTATTTCAGCACTTCCATTCCTTTTTAACTTGCGCTTATAAAAACAAACATACTAATTCAATTGATTATGAAAAAAAATATACTGTTCTTACTTTTCGTTTTTATTAGTTTATCAAGTAGTGCGCAAGAGAAAAATGAAACTCCTAATGAACAAAAAAAATTACTTCCAAAAGTAGAACACGCCGAACCTTTGTTTAACGATTTGATGAGAGATTTAGGTGCGCGCAAAGGCGAAGCTGAATTTAATGCTGGTTTTGGTGTTGCTGATCACAATTCGTACAACGAATATTTTGGCTTTTTTGAATATGAATGGGCTGTGGCAAATCGGTTGGGATTGGAAGTAGAAATTCCGTTCTCCTTTAGTAAAGAAAATGGAATTGGTCATGAAAATATTCCAAACAACAGAATTGAAGGTATAAAATTAGCTGCTCAATATACTTTTTTAGTCAATGAAAAAGCGCAAACTTCTATGGCTGTTGCGTACATTCATGAATTTGAAATGAATTATTTTAAGAAATTAGATGGCGACGGTAGTTTTTTTACTGGCATGCGAATGAATCCAATTTTAATTGTGGCTAAAAAATTCAACAATTTTAATGCAATGATTTTTGGAGGGCCTGTTTTTGAAAATCATTTTGATACTGGTACAACTAATGTATTAGGAACAATTAATGCAAGTTTGCTATATGTGCTACCAAATAGTAAAAACTTTATTGGTATTGAAAATAACATCGATTTTAAACACAATCGTTTTCAATACGTAATACACCCACAAATAAAAGTAGCACTAATGCATAATTTAGCAGTTGGTATTGCCACAGGAATTCCTCTATCTAGCTATAAAGATGTAAGAATGGATTTTCTAACACGCATTATTTGGGAACCTTAATTTTTTTATATTTTATATTTGTGTAAAAGACTTTTGTTTTTCTTACAAAAGTCTTTTATTATTAATATCCCTCCTACATTATATTGTTGTAGCTAGTTGTTTTTCGGTAATAGCTGCATCAATTCCTTCATGAGAAGTATGATAAACAATCGATTCCTTATACAGAATTAACAATTGAGGTGATTCGTGTTGCACCTTAAAACGCTCTGCAACTTCCATTGATAATGATCTATCTTTTTTTACATCAATCATATAACAATTCACTCTGCTTACATTTGCAAATTCAGCTTCAAAATTACGCAATGCCATTTTACTGATAAAACATGTAGTGCTATTTTTAAAAATAACTACAGGTTTTGTGTTCGATTCTGCAATTAATGCATTTAATTCTTCAGTTGTATGTAATTCAATCCAATTCATAAGACAAAATTTCAGTTTAATTAATATAAAATCAACAATTTTATGCCGTTTTGACACAATAATAAACAAAGATATGTATAAATATTGACAAAAAGTCTTGTATATTTAACTGGAATACAAATTGCTTAGTATTAACCACAAACAATTGATACAAGACTATGAATTTAAATAATTTTACAATAAAATCACAAGAAGCCTTACAGCAAGCACAAGTAATTGTGCAAGGTATGGGCCAACAACAAATAGAAAACGAACACATTTTTAAGGCAATTATGGAAGTTGATGAAAATGTAACTCCATTTATACTTAAAAAATTAAACATCAATGTAGATACTTTCAAATCGGTTTTAGATGCCACTATTTTAGGTTTTCCTAAAGTAGCTGGCGGACAAGTTGGTTTGTCTCGCGAAGCAGGCACTGCTCTAACTGAAGCACAAGCTATTGCCACAAAAATGAAAGATGAGTTTGTTTCTATTGAGCATTTAATATTGGCTATTTTCAAATCAAAAAGTAAAGTAGCTCAAATATTAAAAGACCAAGGTGTAACAGAAAAACAACTTGAAGCAGCTATTAACGAAATCAGAAATGGAGCAAGGGTAACTTCAGCTTCGGCAGAAGATACTTACAATTCTTTAAATAAATATGCCAACAACCTAACGCAATTGGCCAACGAAGGTAAACTTGATCCTGTAATTGGTCGTGACGAAGAAATTCGTCGTGTATTACAAATCTTAAGCCGTCGAACCAAAAACAACCCAATGCTTATTGGAGAGCCAGGAGTTGGTAAAACAGCTATTGCAGAAGGATTGGCTCACCGTATTGTGCAACAAGACGTACCAGAAAATCTAAAAGATAAACAAATCTTTTCATTAGATATGGGAGCGTTAATTGCTGGTGCAAAATACAAAGGAGAATTTGAAGAACGTTTAAAATCAGTTGTAAAAGAAGTAACTTCTGCCGAAGGAAACATCATTCTTTTTATAGATGAAATTCACACACTTGTAGGTGCTGGCGGCGGCGATGGCGCAATGGACGCAGCCAATATCCTTAAACCTGCTTTGGCCAGAGGAGAATTGCGTTCTATTGGAGCAACAACCTTAGACGAATACCAAAAATACTTTGAAAAAGACAAAGCATTAGAGCGTCGTTTTCAAAAAGTTATTGTGGATGAGCCAGATACAGAAAGTGCTATTTCTATTTTACGTGGTATTAAAGAAAAATATGAAGCACATCACAAAGTACGCATCAAAGACGAAGCAATTATTGCAGCGGTTAATTTATCTGAAAGATACATTACCAATCGTTTTTTACCAGACAAAGCCATTGATTTAATGGATGAAGCAGCGGCAAAATTAAGAATGGAAATTAATTCTAAACCAGAAGAATTAGATGTTCTTGATCGTAAAATAATGCAATTAGAAATTGAAATTGAAGCAATTAAACGCGAAAATGACGAAGACAAATTAAAATCACTTGGCTTAGAAGTTGCAAATTTAAAAGAAGATAGAAACGATATTTATACAAAGTGGCAATCAGAAAAAGAAGTTGTAGATCGTGTACAAAATATCAAACAAGAAATAGAAACCTTAAAACTTGAAGCTGAAAAAGCCGAAAGAGATGGTGATTATGGTAAAGTAGCTGAATTGCGTTACGGAAAAATTAAAGTAGCGCAAGAAGAACTTGAAAAAGCACAAAAGCAACTAGAAGAAAATCAGAATGGAACTTCACTTATTAAAGAAGAAGTAACCAGCGATGATATTGCAGAAGTTGTTGCTAAATGGACAGGAGTTCCTGTAGCAAAAATGCTACAAAGCGAACGCGAAAAATTATTGTATTTAGAAGACGAATTACACACTCGAGTTGTAGGGCAAGAAGAAGCAATTGAAGCAATTAGTGACGCAGTACGCAGAAGTCGTGCTGGATTACAAGATCCGAAAAAACCAATTGGTTCTTTCTTATTCTTAGGAACAACAGGAGTAGGTAAAACGGAATTGGCTAAAGCATTGGCAGAATATTTATTTGACGATGAAAATGCCATGACGCGTATCGATATGAGTGAATATGGAGAAAGACATAGCGTGAGTCGTTTAGTTGGAGCGCCTCCAGGATACGTTGGGTATGACGAAGGTGGACAGTTGACCGAAGCAGTGCGTAGAAAACCATATTCTGTTGTGTTGTTGGATGAAATTGAAAAAGCGCATCCTGATACGTTTAATATCTTATTGCAAGTATTGGACGAAGGGCGCTTAACAGACAATAAAGGACGTTTGGCAGATTTCAAAAACACAATTATCATCATGACATCAAATATGGGAAGTCACATCATTCAAGAAAAATTTGAAAATGCTACCAACCTTGAACAAGCTTCTGAAGATGCAAAAGTTGGGGTATTGAATGAGTTAAAACAAACGGTTCGCCCAGAGTTTTTAAATCGTATTGATGAGGTAGTGATGTTTACGCCATTAAGCAAAAACAATATTTTGCAAATTGTTGATATTCAACTAAAAAGTGTGTTTAAAATGTTGGCACAACAAAACATTCATATGGAAGCAACCTCAGAAGCAAAAGAGTTTTTGGCAACTAAAGGTTTTGATCCAGAATTTGGTGCACGTCCGGTAAAAAGAGTAGTGCAAAAAGAAGTTCTAAACCGTTTATCAAAAGAAATTTTGGCAGGTAAAGTAAAATCAGATAGCATAATTTTATTAGATTCATTTAATAATGAACTAGTATTTAGAAATCAAGAATAATACAATTATTACTTAATTATCAAAAGCAATAGCACTTCTGTGCTATTGCTTTTTTTATTTCGCACATATTTTAAAAAATAAAGCTCAAAAAACAACACTATAATAACATAATTAAAATCTAAACTTATTATAAAAGAATGTGAATACAACTTTTAGGCGAATAAAAACTTTTAATTTTGAAGAATCAATACAAATCAAACCTACAAATAAAAAAAATGAAAAAATATTTAACTCTTTGTGGCTCTGCACTTTTATTATTGTCATCAATATCTTGTAGCAAAGTAACTGACGAAAATTTAAACAACAACGCAAATCCATTCATTCAAGGATTTTTTAAAGAGCGTATTCCACAAACTACAAGCTTCTCCCCTGCTGACGTAAAAATTTTATATGCTACGGAAGAAAAAGCAATCTTTTCAACGTTATATGAAAATGATCAATTAAATATTCAGTCTGTTTCAAAATCGGGCGAATTTTCTACTTTAGCCTCTATAGAAGAATTAAATAATTTTAACTTTAAAAAAGACGAAGGTGGTTTAGAAGATCTATACACTGTAGATAAAGAAGGTAATTTTTACACCATATTGAGCAACATCAATAAGCCAGATACCAAAACAATTTGGAAATATAACGTAAACACAAAAACTACAGCATTTTTTGAAAAAGTAACCAATTCAAATTTAAAGAAAATTAGCTTTTGGCCACAGCAGAACAAACTACTTGTACAAGATGAAAACACAATTTATACAATTGGATTAGATATTGAAAATAGCACATTAGAATTCTTTATTGGCGGACCAAATAATAGCACTACAATTCCGCAGGATGGTGAAGGAACGACAGCTTCTGTAAATTTAAAATTTCCATTATCAACCTTTGATACAAAATTCTTTTACTTAGAAAATAATCAATATTTACGTGAAGTTTCATTAACTGACAACAAAGCTAGTGTAAAAACGATTTCTGCATTTGATTTAAATAGTTATAACAATTTAAAAATGTTGAATGAAAATCAGTTTTACATTAATCGAAGAAACCCAGATGTTGGACTTTCTGGAGGAGATTTTAAAACAAAAGATATCATTTCATATTTTTTTATGAGCAGTAGATTTTATGGTTATCCTATTAAATTTTACAACGGAATAGAAGAAGAAGTTTTAATTCATTACGGTTTATACCAAACATTAGGTGGTAAATTTGACAATAAAAATCTAACTTCATTAAAAAGCTATTATCCTGTAAATAATTTATTTTGGGGTAGCGATGACAGAAACATTGTCTTAATAGAAAATTTTAGCTATCAGATTAACAATACTCGAAGAATTAAGTTATAATTATAAAAAGAAATAATTAGTTTTTTAAATTATAAGTTGTATTTTTATAAACAACAAATTAATCATTATGAATCATACAATATTATTTTCTGGAAGTGAAGTTATGGTTTTAGCCGTAAAAAACATTTTGGAAGAAAATCAAATTCCATTTATCGTAAGAGACGATATTGAATCTGCAATAGGCGCTGGATTTGGTGCTTTAGGAAAAGCAGTTAATATTCTAGTAGAAGAACAAGACCTAAAAAGAGCACAAGAGCTTTTAAAAGAGAATGATATTCACGAATAATTTTTCACTCAAAACAAAATAAAAAAGAGGCGCGTATGTATTTACTCGCCTCTTTTTCATAAAGGAATACGATTATAAAATGCTCAAAAAACTACTAAGTTATATTGCTCCAATACCTGTAAAAAAAATTAGATCTCAGTACAATAAACAATTAGAAATAAACTGGATAAATGGGCAATTGGTACTAGATACCACTAATACAACCTACTCTTACGGAAAATTAGAGCAAATATTTAAGCGCAGCCTAAAATTTATTGGTTATCACAAAATAAAACCAATGCAAAATATTCTCAACTTAGGATTAGGCGCTGGTAGTACCGTTTATTTACTTCGAAATGAAATTGGCTACAAAGGCAAAATTACAAGCATAGAAATTGACGATACTATTCTTTTTATTGCTAAGAAATATTTCAATCTCGATTATTTCAATCACAACCATAACATTATTAAAATAGATGCATTTGAATATGTTTTAAGTTGTAAAGAAACGTATGATCTTATTTTAATTGATATTTTTCAAGATGCTCATATGCCCTCTTTCTTATTTGAATCTTATTTTATTAATCATTTAAAACAAATTTTAAACATAAATGGTTTTATTATCTTTAATACAATAACTTTAAACCTGGAAGATAGCAATAGAAATAAGGCATTTGAATGTCAATTTGAACCTGAAAATTTTTCAGTTAGATATATGAATGAATCAAAAAATTTCAATAATGTTATAACTGTAAAACGTTTACAATAATTCTTCCGGTACTAAATTCAACTAATTTAAACACAACAAGATGATTACTATAAAACAAGTACAAACAAAAGACGATTTTAAAACTTTTGTTCAGTTTCCCTTCGAATTATATAAAGGCAACAAATATTGGGTTCCGCCAATGATAAAGGAAGAAGTACAAAGTTTTAATCCAGAAAATGATATATTTAAAACAGTAGACGCTCGCTTTTATTTGGCCCTAAAAAACGGAAAGCCTGTTGGCCGAGTAGCTTGTTGCATTAATTGGACAGAAGTAAACGATTTACACAAACCTAAAGTTAGATTTGGTTGGTTTGAAACTATTGATGATTTGGAAGTAACTAAAGCTTTATTAAATGAAGTAGAACAGTTTGGAAGAGATAATAAAATGCAATATATAGAAGGCCCAATGGGATTTTCTAATATGGATAAAGCAGGAATGCTTACCCAAGGTTTTGATTACATTGCTACTATGATTGGAATTTACAATCATGAATATTACCCAAAGCATTTAGAGCAACTTAATTTCAAGCCAGAAGCCGAATGGATTGAATATCAAATTGATATAAAAACTTTTAACGAAGAAAAAATTGCCAAAATGGCACAAATGATACGTACAAGATATAATTTGAGATTATTAGAATTTACGAATATCAAAGAATTAATGCCATATGTAGATGAAATGTTCGAATTATTAAATAAAACATATGCTGATTTGCAAAGTTTTGTACCCATTGAACCTTTTCAAATTGAACATTACAAGAAAAAATATTTACAATTTATTCATCCCGATTTCATATCATGTGTTATGGATGAAAATAATAAAATGGTAGCGTTTGCCATTACAATGCCTTCATTTTCTAAAGCATTTCAAAAAGCCAACGGAAAGTTATTTCCATTTGGATTTATCCATCTTCTAAGAGCAATAAAAAAGAACGATCATGCAGAATTTTATTTAATTGGAGTAGATCCGGATTTTAGAAGTAAAGGGCCAACAGCATTAATTTTTGAACAGATTTATGCTTCATTTACAAAACATAAAATAAAATTTATTGAAACCAATCCATTATTAATTGAAAACATCAGAATTCAACAACTTTGGAAAAGTTTTAATCCAATTATTCACAAAGAAAGAAAAACGTACAGAAAAGACCTGTAATACATTTAAAAGTAGTGCTAACACAAAAAAAGTCCTGTTAAAAACAGGACTTTTTAAATATATTAAGTAAGAATAATCTGATTTGACAAACGTTTACTATTTTACTTGATTAACGATAGCTGCGAAAGCTTCTGGGTGATTTGTAGCTAAATCTGCAAGAACTTTACGGTTCAATTCGATATTGTTAGCTTTTAATTTACCCATGAATTGAGAATAGCTCATTCCGTGTAATCTAGCACCAGCGTTGATACGCATAATCCATAAAGAACGGAAATTTCTTTTCTTTTGTTTTCTATCACGGTAAGCATAAAGCATTGCTTTTTCTACCGCGTTTTTAGCTACTGTCCAAACGTTTTTACGTCTTCCAAAGTAACCTTTGGCTTGCTTCAAAATTCTTTTTCTTCTT
>JASLED010000045.1 GCA_030151255.1 Flavobacterium sp. | reverse complement strand
ATCATCCAAATTTATTTTTTAAAAATATTTCTGAATCTTTTTTATAAGTTTCTCTCTGCTTTCTATGAACGTTTACTGCTGTAATGCGGATGCAAAAGTAGTACCTTTTCAATCAATTCCAAACTTTATACATCCTTTTTTGTGAAGTTTTTTAGCCTTTTTAGCTAACTAACTAATAACCTTTTATTTACATAAGAAAGTTTTTTTGAAGTTTTTTGACACGTCCTATTATTTTCTCTTCATTAAGCTTCTTGCTTGGTGAAAAACTAAACACTCCAGCATTATTTAGCTTACTTTTGTAGAAACATTATATATATGAGAAAGACAATACTTATTGCTTTATACCTATTTGCTGGTAATTTTTTTTCTGCTTTGGCGCAAAAAATGGAAATTATCCCCTTAGGAGTCTATGGCGGAGGTGATGAAAGCAATTTATCTTGTTATTTAATAGGAGTAGAAAACACTAATGCATATCTTTCTTTGGATGCGGGAACTTTGCGAAGTGGATTGTATAAAGCAATTGATAAAAAAACTTTTAATGCTATTTCGGCAGAAGAGATTTTAAAAAACTATATAAAAGGATACTTCATTTCTCATGGCCATTTAGATCATTTATCGGGTTTGATCATAAATTCACCAGAAGATTCTGCCAAACCTATATATTCACTTCCATTTGTTGTTGATGTTTTTAAAAATAATTATTTTACAAATGCATCATGGGCAAATTTTGGAAATGAGGGCGAACTTCCAATTTTAAATAAGTATACCTATAATAGAGTTAAGCCTAATACTCAATTTTCAATTAAAGGCACTACAATGATTGGAGAAGTTTTTGAACTAAGCCATGTTAATCCACAGAAAAGTTCGGCAATATTAGTAAACAACAATGATGAATATATTTTGTATTTTGGAGATACTGGCGCGGATAGAATTGAAAGAACAGATAACCTCAACAAAATTTGGCATCGTATTGCTCCTTTGATAAAAGAGAAGAAACTACAAACCTTATTAATAGAAGTATCATTTCCGAATAGTCAACCCGAAAATAAATTATTTGGGCATTTGACACCAAAACTACTTGTTGAAGAATTGACTCAACTAAAAGAAATAGCTGGATTAAAAAATCTAAAGGGATTGAATATTATAATTACTCATTTAAAACCTTCTGGACAAGCCATAGACACAATCAAAAAAGAATTAGCTACTTCAAATTCTTTAGACGTAAATTATATTTTCCCTATTCAAGGTGAAAAAATCAAACTATAAAAACAAAAGCCTTTCATGTATTAATGAAAGGCTTTTGTTTTATTTTTTCAATTTACAAAATAACAATGCTATTATAAATCCACCTAAAGAAGGTAATAACCACGGTACATCATAATTATATAATGGCAAATTTCTTAAAATATCATCTACAGTTACTCCTACTCCATTTGATGTAGAGGCATTAAGTACTAAACCTACATAAAATTGCAGTAAAGCTACAATTGCACTAATAACAATTGCTGTTACATAAGGTGCTTTTGTCTGTACAATTTTTCCAAAAACTACCACATATAATATTAATGTAAGCGTAATTGGATAAATTATTCCAAGGAATGGACCTGCATACTCAATAATATCATCAACTCCATTTACTGCTAGAAACGCAGAAAACAAACAAGTAATAACCACTACCACCTGATATGATAAAAATCCTTTTGTAAGATCTCTAAAAAAAGTACCTGTTGCACAAACCAAAGCAATAGCTGTAGTAAGACATGCTAAAGCTATACATAATGATAAAGCAATTGTACCATAACTGCCAATTACTCCGTTTGAAATATATAATAATAATTCTGTTCGTTTTAAAGTTCCGTTTATTTCATAGCCTGACGTTGCACCAAGATAAACTAATCCTCCATAAATAAACAACAAACAAATGGTAGCCACCGCACCTGACATAAAAGTAACTCTTGTTTTATCTTTAAGATTATTAAAACCTTTAGATTTTACAGCTGCAATGATAATTCCAGCATAAATTACAGAGGCTAAAACATCCATTGTTTGGTATCCTTAAGAAAATCCCTTTCGAAATGCTTCGTTTCCTCCCATTCCTGTATCTATAATATCTCCCATTGGAGATAAAATTCCTATTACAATTAAGAAACTTAATATCAAAAGTAATAAAGGAGTTAAATACAATCCTATAATATCTACCACTTTTGAAGGAGAAATAGATAATAATAGAGTAATTCCAAAAAATAATATTGATGAAACTATCGGGCTAAAATCAGACCAAATTGGAACAATTCCTACCTCAAATGTAGTTGCTGCTGTACGAGGAATTGCAACTAACGGACCTATACTTAAAATAATTGCATTGGCAAGAACAAGCCCTAATTTTCCGTTAATTCTATTTGCTAAATCAGTAAAATTTTCTCCAGAAAATAACACAGCAACAATTCCTAAAAATGGCGCAAGAATAGCCGTTATTGAAAAACCAGAAACAGCCCATTTCCAATCTTCACCAGAAAACAATCCAATAATTGGAGGCAAAATTGTATTACCTGCACCAAAAAACATGGCAAAAAGTGCGAAACCAATAGTTAAAGCTGCAGAAAGTGATTTTGATTTCATTTAATAGAATTTTATAACCTTTTTTAAAGATTATTTAATTAGTGAATAATTTGTTTTAATTTTTAAATGCAAGATAGTGTTTTAGCAACATATTTATTCCAAAAAAATAAACAAAAACTCGGTTACTATCATTGCTATGTAATTTATTACTAAAAATATCTATAAAAAAATGCTACTTTATTTTAATTTTTTGTGCGAATCAAACAAGCACTTTATTTTATTTATAGATAATAAACTTCTATTTTTAAATCCATATTTTGTTATAACTTAAAAAATAAAACACTCATTAACAATCAATTACATTGAAATATAAGATGTTTTTAAAAAAATAAATGAAATGAAGTAAAAAACACCTCGATTTAGAAAAACAGCTATCCGAAAAAGATAAAAAACAGAACAATTCTTAGTTTTTATTCAAAAAACCAATTATTCATCAAATATAAAAGCTTAATTAGCTTTAGTTTTACACAATATTAATAAAACAACATTTATTTAAAATAAGTAAAACTAGTAAAAGATGACATACCCTAGTACAAACCAAATTAATCAGGTTACATCGCTTTTACCTGATTTTGATTTACATGAATTTGCAATCTATTCTCAAAAAGAAGGAAAAGAAAAATTAATACCATGTAATTTAAAAACACATTACAAAGTATCTTACTTGAACAGTAATAGTAAATTATTTTTTGGAACAGAAATAAAAGAATTTGAAGGACCAGTTCTGTTTTTTTCTAATCCATTATCAACTTACACGCTAGAACCAACAACAGAATCTCCTGAAGGTTATTTTTGTTTATTTACGAATAATTTCTTAGGATTTAGAAGTAATGAGATGAGAAATACGTTACAAATTCTTGAACGTAGACCTATCTATTCTTTAAGTCAAGAGGAAGATCGAATTATTAAATCTTTATTTCAATGTTTAGCATTTGAGCAAGAACAAGATTATAATTATAAATATAATTTACTAAGAAACTATATTGAAATTATTATTCATCAAGCAAATAAGTTAAAACATTCACATAGCTTTGAAGAAAAGAAAAATGCTACAAATAGATTGTGCGCACAATTTTTAGAATTGGTTGAAAAGCAATTTCCTGTTACAAATAAAAATCAAACGATACAATTAAAATCAGCAATTGATTTTTCGCAAAAACTAAATATACACACCAATTATTTAAACTTTGTAGTAAAGCAAACTTTAGGAAAATCAACTACAGCCATAATTCAAGAGAG
Organism: Flavobacterium sp.; assembly: GCA_030151255.1. Taxonomy (GTDB): domain Bacteria; phylum Bacteroidota; class Bacteroidia; order Flavobacteriales; family Flavobacteriaceae; genus Flavobacterium. Next base: position 9,772 of record JASLED010000045.1, on the reverse strand, counting down.
AATGATTGCAGAAGCACAACGTTTATTAAAACACAATGATTTGAGCGTTTCAGAAATATCAAATATATTAGGTTTTGAATACACAACTTACTTCTCAAGTTTCTTTAAAAAACACACTGGCTATTCACCTAAACAATTTAGGAAAAATTAGTTTTTAATATTCATAATAAAAGGGCTCTTCAAATTTGAAGAGCCCTTTTATTATGAATACACTATTTGATTATCTAGGAAAATCAGGTCGTTTCATTTTATATTTTGTTCCGGATAGAGATTCTAAGAAAGCAACTATTGCTTTTGTTTCTTCTCTAGTTAGTTTTAACGGTTTTAATAACGGATCGGTTATTGGATACAAAGGATCTGCGGCTTTTTGAGCATCCGTAGGATCAATCATATGCATACCACTATTATAAATATTTACAACGCCTTCCAAATTATCAAACAAACCATTATGCATCCAAGGACGAGTTAACATTAAATCACGTAACGTTGGTGTTTTAAACTTCCCTACATCATCTGGGTTTTCGGTTATATTATATCTTCCTAAATCTTGATATTGCCTTTTATAATACGTTAGTCCAATATTATGAAATTTATCATCTGTTAAATCTGGACCATTATGACAATTCATACATCTGCCTTTTGTGCGAAACAAATGCATTCCGTAAATTTCTTGATCGGTCATTGCATTGTACTTTCCGTCTATAAATTGATCTACTTTACTTGGCTGACTTTTAATTGTACGCTGAAAAGTAGCTAAAGCGCTAACTATTCTCTCATATGTAATTTGATCATCGCCATAAGCAGCATTAAATAGCGGTTTATATCCTTTAACTTTTTTTAGTTTTTTTGGTAATAGATTTACATCCATAGCCATTTCGTTATGAGCGCTTAAAGGTCCTGCGGCTTGCTCCTCTAAATTAGTTGCTCTTCCATCCCAAAAAAGTATTTCTCTATTTGCTATATTAAACAAAGTTGGTGTATTTCTCATGCCTTCCAAATGATCATGACCAAGTGCTACTTTTCTTCTATCTGTCCAGCCCATTTCTGGATCATGACAAGTGCTACAGGATATTTGATTTGATTTTGAAAGTTTTGGATCAAAAAAAAGCATTTTACCTAAAGCAACTTCAGGCATTTCTTGTATAGTAAAAAAAGCAGTATCTCTTTGTATACTTGCAAACTCCTTCCACTCTACTCCTTCATCAATTGTTGGTTTTGGCCACTGAGCAATTGGTTTTTTATAACTTTCTATAATTACTTTGTACTCAGGATCGTTTATATCAAACAGCTTTGGAGCAGTTTGAAAGCTTAAAAATCCAAAAAAAGCAATACAAAACGTTATTCCTAGCTTTTTGTTCATTTATTTTTTGTTGTTGCTTAAAACGTTATTCCAAGAATGACGCTTAAATAATTGTTTTGTTTGTTTGTTTTATAATCTGTTTGATTGTAACTAAGTGCTACAAACATTGGAGCATTATTTAATTTTTGAAGGGAATATTTTATTGTTGTTGCCCAATACATATAATTGGTAGATAAATATTCGAAATCATTTTGAACCCAATCTTTAATAGATTGCTTGCTATCTGCGATTTTCAAACCATTAGTTATTTTACCTACATTTCTATACATAAACATTGGCATGATAGAAAAGCTTGACGTTTCGGTTAGTTTTTGTGTGTATACTATATTTGCCCCAAAATAGTTATATGTAAAACTTTGATTTGAATTAATTTCTTTTAAACCTTCTGTTAATTTTTGATGTTTCCAAAAAGGCTTAATCACCCAATTATTATTTGCTGCATTTACTTCATACATTCCTTCTACTTCATGAATGTAATTTTTATAATTATAAGCTTTTTTTTCTAATAACTTTACAATAGTCTTCGAATCGGTATCAGTATAATAAACCTCGATACCTTCTTTGGTTTGGTTTTCAAAATTATATTTAATTCCTATTTTGTTCTGATTAATAGTAAAAAGCTTTATTGCATAAAATGAATTATACTTTTCATTTAATCTATTTGATTCTGCATAATCATCCGAATTAGAAAGCGTAACTCCTCTTACCAACCTTTTCAATACATTGCTTCTTTTATTAATTCCAACAATAAAATCTTGTTTTGTATTTTCTATTCCAAAACCTAGTTCGTGTCCATTTTGCTCATAATTTGCTCCTGTACTTTTTCCGCTAAAATATCTGCTCCAAGTACCTAAACCATTCATTTGATATAATGCAGCTTTTTGTTTTTCATTGGCAAAAGTAATGCTTAAATTTTGAGTATAAATATTGTATGCTGCATAAGCATTTGCTTTCCAATTTTGAGTTACTTGATAAGCTAATCCGCCATAAATTTTCATATCGGATGAAATACTTTTAGGTCGAGGATCTCTGAGTTTATATCCTAAATGCGCTTTATACTGTAAAGATAAGGCAAAAGAAAGCTTATTAAATTCTTTGGCATAACCACCCAAAAACTCATACGCTTCGTACTTCATACTATTACTAGTAGAATCAGATACAATATAAGGTCCAAGTAAATTTGTATCAAGCGTATTGTTCCATTGCATCTCTTTTTGGTTGTGGTTTTTGTAATTTACCTTTCCCCAAATACTTCTATTATTGGATATTTTTTTGTACGAAGATGCATCAATATGAATACCTTCAATTCCAGATCCGTTTTCTAATTTATAAAGCTTATTATTTTCATTAACATAAGAAATTGCTAAATCTGAAAACGAATAAAAACTATAATCCAGCATATTTACTGGATTATAGTAATGTTCTTTTTTAAAAGTTTGTTCGGATTGTTGTTGCAAAAGTATACGCTTATATGCCGATAAGCTATCTTGCGTTTGTGCAAAAGACACAAAGCTAACAAGGAGAATAATCCAAAAAATACTTAACTTATTCAATTTGAAATTTTATTAATGAACAATTCCGTTTTTTAAACTTGGCTCAGCATCACGAACAAAATCTATTGTAGAATTATTTGTGTCTTTATACATATTTTTACCGTTTTCCATTTTTCCGATAACAACACGGCGAATTGATTTTCCATAACGCGCTGGATCTGAATCAATGGTTCCACATCCTGTCCACCCACTATCAATAGAAGCATCTAATGTATTATGTACCCATTTTTCGATTGCAGCAGAATTTACACCATCTAAAATCCAAGAGTTTTCTACTTTCATCGCTTTCTTTTTTGTGATTTTTCCGGCAGCATTCAAATACTCATAATCATATACATTATTAGCAATCCAATTTTCTATCGTTAAACCTTTTGGAAAACGCGCAATTGCATAACTTTCTGCTCCTCTATCGTGTAAAAAGAACATATTGAAATTTAATGCTGAATAAATAACTACAGCATTTGGCACAGCTGGATTATCTACTTGTCCTAATTTTGGATTATCTAAATTTGGATATTCATAATCCGCTAAACTTAAATCAAAAGCAGGAATATTATCTTTTTTATGATTTTGAGCCATATCTGCAATTACAATAAAATCACCAGGAGCAACATCTTTAGAAACTGCTTCAGGAATCATTAATACAGCTTGTACTGCAAATGATTGACTTTTAATATCTGGCGTTACATTATGGTTTTGTGTAGTATTAAATTCTGATTGACAAATTAATAATCCTCCTGTTTTTAAAACCTTGTCTGTATTATTTGTCAGTTTAAAATAACGTCCACCTGTGTATTGTTTTCCTTCAATTGTACGTACACCTGTAAAGAAAACCTCTTCAATAATAAAATCTTCACTGAATGCTTTTACTATTAAATCAATTGTTAATTGTTGAGAGCTATCTAAAACATCTACGGAAGAACTTCCACCTACTTGAACTTCTTGACCATCTTCCAAAACAACAGAACCATTAACTGTAATTTTGTAAGCTCCTTTGTCTAATTGTAATTCTACACTATTTTCTTTGATACTGTTTTTTGTAGTATTTCCAGAATTTGTTTCTAATGTTTCAACTATTAACTCTTTTACCGAAGCAATATCAACTCCTGAAAAATTAATTTTTAGTGTATTCTTTTCTACTGGTTTTTCTGGTGTGTCAATAACACTATTGTCTGTACTACATGATATTGTGATTGACGTAAGCGTTAATAACGCAAAACATAATGTTAAAAAACTTTTTTTCATTTCTGATTATTTTTAAAAATTATAAGTTAATTCCATTCCGAAATATGGATCGGTAGAATTTTTTCGATAAATTTTGGTATTGTTGAATGTATAAGGGCTCATATATGCATAAATTTTATTAACAAATAATGATGCCTTTATGTCTTGATAAATTCGTTTTGATATTTTTAGATTAATTTGTAAATCAAAGTTGTAATGCCTATTCATATTATCCGTTGAAGATACATTTCGAATTAACCATCTTAAATATGCATCGTTTTTATGTTCTTCAGTATATTGATAAACTATTCCGTCCGTTCCATAATAAGCATATGGTGTATCTTCCTTCCATTCTCTTGTATCTTCTCTAAATAAAACACCTTGAAAAGAAGCCGAAATATTCATATCTAAAGCAGGTAAATAAGTATCAACAATAAAATTATAGTTCATTCCGCTTACTTTATTTCCATCATCATTTGTATAAATTCCTACATACATATAATCAGAGCCAGCAAGTGATGTATTTGGCTTTTCATGTACTGGAATAGTATTTTTATATATGGTTTTAAACCAAGCGCCTGTTAATGAAAATCGAGTGTTTATTCCCTTAAAACGAGGTGATGTATAACCAAATTCAATTCCAGTTTTGTGTGTGCCACTTCCGTTTTCTCTTATTGATCTACTTTGAAAAACTTCTCTTTCTTCATAAGGTAAGTCATCAATATTTGGTTTGCTATTTAAGTTGGTTAAATCAACTCCTGATGCATCGTATCTTTTGTATGCGTATTTTTTAAAAACAGAAGCAGTTCTAAAACCATTTGGCATGTTTTCATCAAAATAGGTAATAAAAAAATTATGCTTTGCGTAGTTAAAATCTAAACGAATTTCTTTTTTAATATTTTTAGCAGCTACTAAATTCTTATTGGTAAAATCATCAACATACGTCATAAAATTTACGTATTGAAACTCTTCATTACTTGGTCTAAAATTTAGTTGGGTAAAATCGCTATATCTCTTATTTGGATACAACATTAGTCCTGTTGGTTGCTTGTATAATTCACCATATCCAGCTGTAATATCAATTTGCAATAATTCGCTTCCTAGAGCTAATTTTGGCAATCCCCATTGAAAAATAAAGCGTGGTTCTACATAAACTTTTTTACTTAACTCGTATGATTTATCCATTCCCAACATTTTAGAAATACGCAAGCCACCATATACTTCTAAACTATTATTTGCCACTTGCCATTTTATTCTATCGCCTGCAAAAAAAGCTATATTTTGATACGCAGGAACGTCTTTATACGCTCTAGGTCTGGTTGTAGAACTGGTAGAAGGAGGAGTTAATAAATCATACATTTCTCCTCTTCCAAAATTGTAAGAATATTTATAATCAATTCCGGCTTCTGTATCGTGTTTTAAAATTCCTGTTTTAAAATTTAATGTTGTTTCTAACTTAGCATTGATATTTATAGGTCTTCCCTCTGTTTTTGTATTTGAAACAAAACTCAACGCTGGAAAATATCCTTCATTTATTCCCTCTTCTGTTGCAATAGAAACCGCAGTTGGTCCGCTGTATTGTACAAAAACACGTTGTTTTATATCTTCAATTCCTTGATTTACGTTGGTTGTAAGTTTTATTCTTTTTACTAATGAACTTGGTTTAAACATTAGTTCTACATTATTAGAAAAACTTATTTTTTGACGCTGACTTTTGAAAAAGTCTGTTTTTAAATAACCTGTATCAGGATCTACTTTTGTTTCGTCAATATTTACACTGTAATCTAAATTAGAATTCCATACTAATTTATGTTCTTGAATTTTAAAATTTTTTCTTGAACGAATAGATCCATTAATTCTTTTATATGATTCATATAAATCTCTAGGATCTGATAAAGCATTTAAATAATCAAAGCTTGTGTTTAACGTCCAAGTGGGTGTTACATCAAATCCTTTGGCAACATAGAATGATTTACTAAAACCATCCGATTTTGCACGAGCTTGCCAATTTGTATATCCGTTTTTTCTATTAATTAAGATTAAACCCGAAGTAAGATCGCCATAACTTACCGTTGGAATACCTCGAATAATTTCTACACTTTCAATATCGTTCGTAGAAATTGTTCGCATATCTATTCCTGTTGCATTTGAATTTCGTTTTGATGCTGCACCGCCAATAAAACTAGTATCTTCTCGTACAGCTTGTAGCATATCCATATTCGAATTCAATACATTTCCATCCATAACAAATTGTACGCCTAAAGCACTTGTAGAATATCCACTAATACTTGGGCCAAACTCGCGAATACGAATAACATTAGTTGTAGTTAAATTTGGTGTTTTAGATAATCCTCCTGGTAAAAGCTCCATCAAATCTGCAAAACTTGAAGGTTGCAAATGCTCCATTGCTTTTCTATTAATTACCGATTTGGTTGACAATCCTTTTCCTTCTTCGGCAGTAATGTATACTTCGTTTAGTTGATTTGTTGATGAATCTAAAATGTAAATTGCTGTAAAATTTCTATCTACGTTAATCGAAACACTTTTGGTTTGATAAGCAATATGCATCATTTCTAGCTGATACATTCCTTTTGCTACTTGCAATTCTAACTTACCTGTTGCATTAGTAAAATGAACTGAACGCTCTAATCCATTTGTAAGAACAACGGTTACTTCAGACAAAGCTTCTTGTTTTGTATTTAATACTTCAATAGTAAAATTGTTTTGAGCCAAAACAGAAATAGCAAATAAAAAAACAAATAATGTAGTATTTGCCTTACCGAAAATTATATTGATTTGCCTTGTGAGCATTTTATTTAGATTGATTCTTATTAAGACCGCAAATGTATCTTATAAAGCAATAAAACACAACTTATTTAGACTTATTTAAACAAGATTGGTTATTTTTACAATAAGCTCATTTTTTTTAAGCTATTTAAAATTTTATTACTTACTTATTTAGATCAAATAAATTAATATAGCTAAAACAACCTATTTTTACTATCAAAAACAAAATGTCAGGTTTTGCTAATTTTAGCAATAAAAGCACAAAAAACATACATAAACAAAAAAGGTTGCTCATGAGCAACCTTTTTAATCATATTTAATTGCCTTTACTGGCGAAATTTTAGTAATGAGATAAGATGGAATAAACAAAACTAACATTGCTATTAGCACAACACCAAAATTAAGTAAAATAACATCTGAAAACCGAATTAACACAGGCGCTTCTCTTACGTAATACGAAGTTGGATCGAGCTTTATAAAACCAGTGTATTGCTGTATAAATAATAATCCTAATCCGATTAAATTTCCGTACAAAAGTCCTTTTCCTATTAAATAAAGCGCGTTATACATAAATATTTTTCGCACAGACCAATTATTTGCACCTAAAGCTTTTAGCATACCTATCATCTGTGTACGTTCAAGTATTAAAACCAACAATGCCACAATCATGTTTATTGAAGCTACTGCAATCATAATTATAATGATAATTTTAATATTGAAATCAAACATATCTAACCAACTAAAAATATTGGCATACTTTTCTACAATTGTTTTACTGTCAATTGTAGAAGGTAAATTCAAATAAACATCTGCTCCAGTAGCTTCTATCTTATCAAAATCATTTACAATAAGTTCAAATCCGCCAACTTGATTAGACTCCCATCTATTTAAACGTTGCACATGACGCAAATCGCCAATAACAATATTTTCATCAAATTGCTGTAATCCAGAATTGTATAAACCTACAATTTCAAACTGCCTAACATTAGGAACTTTATTTCCCCAATCTTTCATAAAATAAGTAGTTACTTTATCGCCAAGCTTCAAATTTAATCGGTTAGCAATATAAGTAGACATAATTATTTCGTTACTCATTTCATCAGAATATCGAGGTAATCTACCTTCTTCCAAATAATCAGCAATTTCATCTAGATGATACGCTTTATCTACGCCTTTGTAAACAATTCCTTCAAAAGCATTATCTGTTCTAATAATTCCGGCTTTTGTAGCAAAAGGTTGCACTTGCTTTATTCCATTGACATTTTCAAAATTTGGATAAAATTTTTGATTCAAATCTAGCGGTTGCAACGTAACTTCACTTGTGTTTGAATTATAAGCTGTAATAACAATATGTCCGCTAAAAGCTGATATTTTATCTCTAATTTTGTGCTTTAATCCTAAACCAGTTGCTACAGAAACTAACATCATAATAATACCCAATGCAATTGCCGTAACAGCAATTTTTATAATTGGTGCAGAAACACTACTTTTATGATTCTTTGTGGTAACTAATCGCTTAGCTATAAAATATTCTAATTTCAATTGTATATGATATCTAGTTCAACATTCAAAAATACATTATTATTCTTAGTCTTTACAATGCTTTTTGTAGGAATTACAAATTCATATGCTGATCGTACAATTGCTAGAATAAATACAAATATTCAACCAGGCGCACAACGCTTTGATCATTACCTTGATTTATTGGGAAACAAAAAAGTAGGAATTCTTACCAATCAAACAGGGGTGGTAAAAAATGGCGACAATGAGACAATTTCTATTGTAGATGCTCTAATAGACTACAGAGTTAATGTACAAAAGATTTACGCTCCTGAACATGGTTTTAGAGGAACAGCAGATGCAGGCGAATTGGTAAAAGATGGAAAAGACAAAAAAACGAATTTACCTATTATATCACTTTACGGAAACAACAAAAAACCAACAAAAGAACAATTGAAAGACATTGAAATAATGATTTTTGATCTGCAAGATGTTGGCGCTCGTTTTTATACCTATATTTCATCTTTACATTATTTAATGGAAGCTTGTGCAGAAAATAACATTCCTGTAATTGTATTAGATCGTCCAAATCCTAATATTTCAATTATTGACGGACCTACTTTAGACATGAAAAACAAAAGCTTTGTAGGTATGCACCCAATTCCTGTAATGCATGGAATGACAATTGGAGAATATGCAAAAATGATTAATGGCGAAAAATGGTTGGCAAATGGTATTCAGTGCGATTTAAAAGTTGTTCCTTGCAATAATTATAATCGTAAAAAAGCATATAGTTTACCTGTTCCTCCGTCTCCAAATTTACCCAATGATCAAGCAATAAATTTATATCCAAGTTTATGTTTTTTTGAAGGCACAAATGTAAGCTCTGGCCGTGGTACCGATTTACAATTTCAAATTTACGGATCGCCCTTTCTAAAAAACATGCCTTATCAATTTACACCAAAATCCAACTTTGGTGCAAAAGATCCAATGAACAAAGGAAAATTATGCTACGGCGAAAACCTTTCTGAAATAGAACAAGTAAACCAATTAGAATTAAAATGGCTGATAAAAGCCTATCAAAATTCGGATAATAAAGATAAATTTTTCAACAACTTTTTTATCAAATTAGCCGGAACTGACGAATTACAAAAACAAATTGTTGCTAATAAATCAGAAAAAGAAATAAGAACAAGTTGGCAACCAGGAATTGAAAAATTTCTAGAAACACGAAAAACTTATCTTATTTACGAATAAAATATCCCTAAACAAAAGCGCGAAATAAATATTTATTTCGCGCTTTTGTTTAGGGATATTTTATTCGTAAATAAGATAAGTTTTTCGTGTT
>JASLED010000103.1 GCA_030151255.1 Flavobacterium sp. | reverse complement strand
ATCTGTATTACTACTTTTTATCACTTCAATTTTTTTGGCTTCTTCAGCGGCTAATCTGCTTTCCTTAATTGCCTGTTCTGCTTCAGCATAAGCAATTTTAGCTTCTTCAGCAACTAATATACTTTCGTTAATTGCTTGTTCTGCTTCGGCATAAGCTATTTTAGCTTCTTCGTAATCCAATTCTGCCTCTTTCATATCCGTTGATTCTTCTTGCGTTGCGACAACTTTAGATTGAGAATTAGCGGCAGGCTTTACTTTATATTGTGCTTTTACTTCTACCTGAAACAGATAAAAGAAGCAACCAATAACTGGTGCAATACATACAAATTTTAATCGTTTCATATTTTTAGATTTTGGTTGGTTAATCATTATAATTCTCTTTTTTAGGTCGGAAGCCCCAAAAAGATTAACAAATTGTTGTTGCGCTTGCATTTGATGTTGTACCAATACCAATTGATATTCATAACTGTTTTGTGTATTTACCACTTTTTCGTCAACAATAAATTCTAGATTTAATCGAACAGCTTGTTCCAATAATCGAACAAAAGGATTAAACCAAAACACATATTTCAATAAATGAATCAGCAGTAAATCAACAGAATGTTTGTCACTTATATGCACTTCTTCGTGTTGAATTATCATGCCTAAATTCTCTAATTTTTGATAATTTTTGGGCAATACAATCCATTTCCAAAACGAATAAGGTTCGTGTGAGTTTTCGTCTACTTTTATACTTTTTTGCTGAATAAAAACATTTTTCAATTGACGAATGTGAAAAAGTAATTTTATTAATTGAAAGAAAAACACAAACAATCCAATCAAAAATCCGCCATAAAAGATCACTGTAGCTACATTGCTAAAGGTTAATTGCTCTAAAAAATTATTCGCTTGAATTATTTCATCTGAAACATTGGCATTTTGTAATAAAGCAGTCCAATCTATTTTTTCTTCAACATAAACAATAGATGTCCATTTTAGCAAAGGAAATAACAAGCTAGATACAACTCCAATCAAAAAATAAGTGCGAATAGCAGTAAAAAAAGTTTCCTTTCTCAGAACAAAATAATAAAACGCATATACAACTATAAGTAATCCATTAGCCTTAAATATATATTCTAATAACGCTGTCATAGGCTTACATTTTAATATTATTACTTTCTGTTTTTTTCGATGATAGAAACAATCTCATCCAATTCAGATTGAGAAACTTGATTGTCTTTTACAAAAAAGTTCACCAAATTGCTGAAAGAATTGTCAAAATACTTTGTCATGGTTTCTTCCATAAACATTGCTCTGTATTCTTCCATTGAAATAATTGGAAAATACTGATGTGATTTTCCAAATGCCTGATGTCCTACCACGCCTTTATCTGCCAAAATACGCACTAAAGTAGACAACGTATTGTAATGAGGCTTTGGTTCTGGCATTTCTGCTAAAATATCATTGATGAATCCTTTTTGAAGTTTCCAAAGGATATGCATAATTTCTTCTTCTTTATTGGTAAGTTTTTCCATAACTATTATTTTACTTGAACAAACATATAACTAATTTTTTAGTTATCAAACTAAAAAATTAGTTATTAATTGATAATTCAAAAAAAATCCTTGATAACCAAATAATTATCAAGGATAAAATAAAAAAAAACACTTAATCTAATACAGATTATTTAACAGTAAAAGCATATTTTCAGCTTTCAGATAACCATTATATTCATATATCTTTTCGAAGTTTTTATTATAGAAAATAACTGTTGGATATTCGTTTTTACTCGAAAATAATTGAGCCATTTGATGAATTCCTCCATTTATTCCTTTTTTTTGAAAATGATAAGTTTTATTAAAAAATGTTATATCGTTTTTATGTTCTACATCAAACGATATAAAATAAAAATCATTATTTAACCGATTGACTAAATCTTGATTTTGCCACGTTTTCTTTTGCATTAATATACAATAACTACACCAAGAAGCATGTAAAAATACTATAACTGGTTTTGGTTGTTTTATCATTGCTTGCTCTAATTGAATGATGGAATTTGAATTGAACTGTGCTATTGTAAAATTACTTTGCAGCACGCCAATCAATATTATCCAAATCAACCTTCCTTTTATTATTTTTTTACTGGTCATTTACTTAAAAAACAGAATATCTCAAACCAATAAAACCTCGAATACCTTGCAACGGCGTATAATTGTAATCGTTGGGTTCAAAAATTACATCATTTCTGCCTGAAGGCGGAGTTACTCCATTTCCTGGTTCACCAAACGGATCCCACCATCTTGCAATCGCATCTTGTTTAGGCAGGGTATTAAATAAGTTTTTTATTCCTCCGTAAATTTGGATGCCATTTGTAAATTTCTTTGTTACTTGAATATTTGCCAAAACTGTAAACGGAGAATATTCTGGTCGATAATCATTTTCAACTAAAGGCAAACGCATTGGTCCTTTCCAATCGGAAGTAAAATCGGCAGTAAAACCATTTCCAAAATTATAACTTGCTATAAAATTTCCAGACCATTTTGGCGAATGATAAATCTGTTTTTTTTCTCCATCTTCTTTTCGAAATACGTCCATATAAGTTGCACCAACCATTATTTTTAATGGGATATCTAAAGCAACATCAACATTTAAAGAAACACCTCGAGAAACTGCATGTCCATCTAAATTAGCATAAATAATTTTGGTAGAATCGGTATCCGTATCTGCGTCAATTTTATTTGTAAAGTAGGTGTAAAAACCATTTATTTCAAAATTAAAAACACCTAAATCTGTTGGCAACTTTGTGTTATAATTTAAATTGACATTATATGATTTTTCTGGATTTAATTCTTCGGCAAAAACTACTTCTCTTGCTCCTGTAAGCGCTCTGTGATCTTCAGTAAACACATTTACAACTCTAAAACCTGTTCCAAAACTTGCTCTCAAAGCATTATGCGCATTTGGCGCGTATTTATATCCTATTCGAGGCGAATGAATACCTCCGTGTACCTTATCATAATCAAAACGGTAGCCCAGCAATAATTTGTTGTATTTGTTCAATGTCCATTCATCCTGAACAAACACACCAGTAATTGGAGTTTTTTGAGGCTCATCTTTTACCAATCCATTTTCATCATAAATTCCTGTTGCTCTTGTATTATCATTATAATAGGTGTATTTATAGGATGTACCAAACAATAAACTATGATTACCTAAATGTTTGTCCCAATAAGCTTGCACAAAAGCTATTTGTTGTTTTGCGTTATATGCTTCTGGTCCGTACATCGAATTTTGATTGTGATAAATGTATGAAAACTGTAATTGAATATTTTCTGTTGTTGGCAACTGATACATTCCAATAGCTTCAATTCGATTGGTAAAAATACTTTCTGCATATACTTCTTCTCCGCCTCTATGTAGTTTTCGATTCCAATTGGTTTCACCTCCCCATCTATCTTCATATACGTAGCGCAAAGCCAACGAAGCAATTCTATCTTCTTTTCTTTTTACAGTAAATTTATTAAATAATGATACTCGTTCTTGTTGAGTTACATCGGTAAATCCATCATGATTATGATCAATTGGCTGACCAAACTGATAATAATTTCCGCCAAACAATCCTTTTACCTTCTTTCCTATTTTATACGCAGCACTCAAATCAATATTATTTTCTAACCAAGTTGTTGTAAAAGCATCTATTGATAATTTAGCGGCTACCTCAGGATTTTTTGTAATTACATTAATAATTCCTCCCATCGCTTCAGTTCCGTACAAAGAAGAAGCCGGACCTTTTACAACTTCAATACGCTCAATCATGCTAGTAGGAATTCCAAACAATCCATATACGGTAGAAAGTGATGAAACAATTGGCATTCCATCAATCAAAATCATAGTATAAGGGCCTTCCATTCCATTAATATGAATATCTCCTGTATTACAAACATTACAATTTAATTGTGGCTGAATACCATTTATCATTTGCAAAGCATCAAATAAATTTGCTGTTGGATTTTTTTCCAAAAAAGTAGGCGTATAAATTTCTACTGGCACCACAGCATCTGACTTTAGCACCGGTTTTAGTGTTCCAGAAATTACAATTTCATCTAAATTAGCATCTTCCTTCAAATCAAAATTTACAATTATGTCTTTTCCTTCGCTAATAATTACTTTCTTCGTTTGCGTTTGAAAACCTACAAATTTTGCACTTACCATATATGTACCATTCGCTAATTCAGTAAGAATAAAATTACCTACATCGTTTGTTGTAGTTCCTTCTGTGGTTCCTTCAACAATAATACTTGCATAAGAAAGACTATTTCCTTCTGCCATTACTTTTCCCTTTATGCTTTGTGCGTCCACTGCTAAAGAAACGGTTATAAATAAACCAAAACTAATTATTACTTGCTTAAAAAACATTTACGACTTGTTTAAATTAAAATTTAGACAAATCTAAAAATATTATTTCAAATAAAAAAAATGTAATTTTGTATTCAAATAAAAAAAATCTTCATGCTTACTTATTCAGAAGAAAATTATCTAAAAACTATCTATCACTTATCACAAGGTGAAAGCGAAGGTATTTCAACCAATGCAATTGCTGCAAAAATTGAAACAAAAGCATCTTCCGTTACAGATATGATAAAAAAACTAAACGAAAAAAAGTTGGTTACTTATCAAAAATATCAAGGAGTTACACTTACTTCCGAAGGAATAATGGCCGCAAAAATGATTGTGAGAAAACATCGTTTATGGGAAGTTTTCTTGGTGGATAAATTAGCCTTTAATTGGGATGAAGTACACGCTGTTGCTGAAGAGTTAGAGCACATAAAATCAGAAAAATTAATAAACAAATTAGATGCTTTTTTAGGTTATCCAACAGAAGATCCGCACGGTGATCCGATTCCGAATGCAAAAGGCGAAATAAAAAAAATAAATAAAATGTTGCTTTCAGAAACCAAGGTTGGTCAACAAATTATTTGTGTTGGTGTAAAAGATTCTTCAACCGAGTTTCTGCAATATTTAGACAAACAAAAAATTGCATTAGGTACGTCGATAGAAATTGTTGAAATAGAACCATTTGATCAATCATATATTGTAAATATCAACGGAATAACTCTAACAATAACAAAAAAAATAGCAAATAATCTTTTTGTTCAAACCAAATAATTTGAGCTTACTATAAGTAAGCTTTTTTATTTTTAACAATTAAAACAATGACAAAACTTTTTTCTCCATTGGCGTTAAAAAATCAAACGTTAAAAAATAGAATTGTAGTTTCACCAATGTGTCAATATACTGCAACAGACGGATTTTCAAACGATTGGCACTTAGTACATCTTGGACAATATGCCATTGGTCAAGTTGGAGCAATTATTCAAGAAGCTACAGCGGTAACACCAGAAGGAAGAATTACTTATGGCGATTTGGGCATTTGGAAAGACGAACACATTGAAAAATTACAGCAAATTACTTCATTTATAAAATCGCAAAATTGTGTTCCAGGAATTCAATTAGCACATGCTGGCAGAAAAGCAAGTTGCGAAAAACCATGGATTAGCCGAAAACAAATTTCTGCTTCTGAAAATAATGGTTGGCAAACTGTGTCATCTTCTTCAATTCCGTTTCATCAGGCTGATATCCCTCCGCAACAATTAAGCATTTTTGAAATAAAACAAGTAATAAAAGCATTTGCAAATGCTACACAAAGAGCCATTAAAGCAGGTTACGAAATAATAGAATTACACGCCGCTCATGGTTATTTAATTCATCAATTTTTTTCGCCATTAATCAATAATAGAACTGATGAATATGGCGGTAGTTTCGAAAATAGAATTCGATTTTTAGTAGAAATCATAGATCAACTAAAAGAAGTGATAACAACTCAAAGTTTATGGGTGAGAATTTCTGCAACAGACTGGGCTGAAGATGGCTGGAATTTAGAGGAAAGTATTGCTTTAGCTAAAATATTGAAAAAAAAAGGAGTTGAAGTAATTGATGTTAGTACAGGTGGAGGCGTTGCGCAGCAGAAGATTACAACTGGGCCAAATTATCAAGTTCCGTTTGCAGAAGCAATAAAAAACAATTCAAATTTATTAGTTGGAACAGTGGGAGAAATAAAAACTGGACCACAAGCGGAAGATATCTTACAAAAAAAACAAGCAGACTTAATCTTCGTAGCAAGAGAATTTTTGAGAAATCCTCATTTTGTAGCAAAAGCTGCAGAAGCACTAAATGAAGAAATTGCTTGGGCTCCTCAATACGAAAGAGGAAAAGAATTATCATAACAAAACAAACTTTAATGAAAAAAAGCTTATTAGCATTAGCAGTAGGAGGACTTGCCATCGGAATGACAGAATTTTCTATGATGGGATTGTTACCTGAAATTGCTTCAAACTTAGAAATAAGTATTCCAAAAGCAGGAAATTTTATTTCAACCTATGCAATTGGAGTAGTTATTGGCGCGCCACTTTTGGTAATGTCGTCTAATAAATATGCTCCTCACAAAATATTAATGGCACTAATGATATTGTTTTCACTATTTCATGTGCTTTTTGTTCTTTCGCCAACTTATAATATGTTACTCATTACTCGCTTTATGTCTGGTTTACCGCACGGTGCATTTTTCGGAGTTGGTTCTGTAGTAGCAACACGTTTGGCCGACAAAGGAAAAGAAGCGCAAGCCGTTGCTATTATGTTTGCCGGCCTTACCACTGCAAATTTAGTTGGTGTGCCTTTAAGCACTTACATTGGGCAAATTTCTTCTTGGCGAATAGCTTACATGTTGATTGCCTCTTTGGGTATTGTTTCTGCTTTAGCCATTGCTTTATGGGTACCAAAACTTCCTGCCGATAAAGAAACAAATATGAAAAAACAAATGGCTTTTTTCAAAACACCTATCGCTTGGGTATTAGTGGCACTAATTTCTATAGGAACTGGAGGATTATTTGCTTGGATTAGCTACATTGCTCCAATGATGACAAATATTGCTCATATAGCAGAAACTAAAATTCCAATCATTATGACATTGGTTGGATTAGGAATGTTTTTAGGAAATTTTGTTGGAGGAAAGCTAGCAGATACTTTTCCTCCCGCAAAAGCAGTAATTGTTTCTTTTTGTGCAATGTCTATGTGTTTACTAATCGTTTATTTTACCGTTCATATTCAATGGATGGCCTATTTTATGTCTTTCATAACAGGTTTAGTAGCATTTACCATTGGCTCTCCATTGCAAATGTTACTGATTAATAATGCAAAAGGTTCTGAAATGCTAGCAGCATCAGCTGGGCAAGCATCATTTAATATAGGAAATGCTTTAGGTGCTTCTTTAGGAGGAATTCCAATTACATTAGGTATGGGATATAATTCGCCACAATTAGTTGGAGTTATTATGGCATTATGTGGTGCTATTTTAGCTTATACTTTTATTATAATGAAGAAGAAAAATACTTTTTTGAATGATAATTATAACGGATAAAGCAACTTCTATTTTAATCATTCGCAATAAGTTTATAAATTTGTAGTAAATAATTTTAACCATGTACAGAACGCATAATTGCGGAGCGCTAAGAGCTTCGGATATCAATACAGAAGTTACCTTATCAGGATGGGTTAGTAAACACCGTGATAAAGGTTTTATGATTTGGGTAGATTTACGTGATCGTTACGGAATTACTCAATTAATCTTTGATGCTGAACGCACAGACAAAGCCGTTTTTGAAGCAGCTAAAAACCTTGGCCGTGAATATGTTATTCAAGTGAAAGGAAAAGTTATTGAACGTGCTTCTAAAAACCCTAATATTCCTACAGGAGATATTGAGATTTTAGTAGAACAATTAATCGTTTTAAACGAATCGGCAGTTCCTCCTTTTACCATTGAGGACGAAACAGACGGCGGAGAAGATATTCGTATGAAATATCGCTATTTAGATATTCGTCGTAATCCAGTAAAAAACAATTTATTATTCAGACATAAAGTTGCACAAGAAGTTAGAAACTATCTTTCTGCACAAGATTTCTGTGAAGTAGAAACGCCATACTTAATTAGTTCTACACCAGAAGGAGCACGCGATTTCGTGGTGCCTTCTCGTATGAATCCTGGGCAATTCTATGCTTTACCACAATCGCCACAAACATTTAAACAATTGTTGATGGTGGGTGGAATGGATCGTTATTTCCAAATCGTAAAATGTTTCCGCGATGAGGATTTACGTGCAGACAGACAACCAGAGTTTACTCAAATTGACTGTGAAATGGCTTTTGTAAACCAAGAAGATGTAATGGATACATTTGAAGGATTGACAAGACATTTATTACAAGCCGTACATGGAATTGAAATAGAAAAATTCCCTCGCATGACGTTTGAAGAAGCGATGAGAAAATACGGAAATGACAAACCAGACATTCGTTTTGGAATGGAGTTCGGTGAATTGAACGCTGTAGCTCAACACAAAGAGTTTGGTGTATTTAATTCAGCTGAATTAGTAGTTGGTATTGCAGTTCCTGGAGCAGCAAGCTACACAAGAAAAGAAATCGATGCGTTGATTGATTGGGTAAAACGTCCGCAAGTAGGTGCTTCTGGAATGGTTTATTGTAAATGCGAAGCAGATGGTTCGTTCAAATCTTCGGTAGATAAATTCTACGATCAAGAAGATTTAAAACAATGGGCAGAAGTAACTGGCGCTAAAGCAGGAGATTTAATCTTAGTTTTATCAGGACCTGCCAACAAAACAAGAGCACAATTGAGTGCTTTGCGTATGGAATTAGGAAACAGAATGGGATTGAGAAAATCTAACGAATTTGCTCCACTTTGGATAATTGATTTCCCATTATTCGAGTACGACGAAGAAGCAGGACGTTATTTTGCAATGCACCACCCGTTTACTTCTCCAAAAGAAGAAGATATTCCATTATTAGACACAGATCCAGGAAAAGTACGTGCAAATGCCTATGACATGGTATTGAACGGAAATGAAATAGGTGGAGGTTCTATTCGTATTCACGATAAAGCAACCCAAGAATTGATGTTTAAACACCTTGGATTTAGCAAAGAAGAAGCACAAGAGCAATTTGGTTTCTTGATGGATGCTTTCCAATACGGAGCGCCACCACACGGAGGATTAGCTTTTGGTTTAGACCGTTTGGTTGCTATTTTAGGTGGGCAAGAAACAATTAGAGATTTCATCGCTTTCCCTAAAAATAACTCTGGACGTGATGTAATGATTGATGCTCCTGCATTAATTACACCAGAACAATTAGAAGAATTACATATTACTGTGGTACAACCACAAGCATAATACAAAAGCGGGATTTTCTGATAAAAATCCCGCTTTTTTTATTGTTTATTTTTTAGTCGAATGAACTATAAAAATTATTTTCCGTTATAATTATTCATTGCGTTGTTCAAGCCAGCTAAAGCAAACTCTTGTACAGCTTTTGAAGCCGTTTTTAGACGTTCTGGCAATTGTTCTTTCTCTTGTTCATCCCACACTCCTAAAACATAATCCACTTGCTGTCCTTTCTTGAATTCATCGCTAATACCAAATCGAAAACGAGGATAAGCAGCCGAATTCAACGTAGCTTGAATACTCTTCAAGCCATTGTGTCCGCCGTCTGATCCTTTTGGTTTAATGCGGATTGTTCCAAATGGAAGATTCAGATCATCTGTAATTACCATAATATTTTCTACTCCAATCTTTTCCTTTTCCATCCAATGCTGCACTGCTTTTCCGCTAAGGTTCATATAAGTATTAGGCTTCAGCAACAACAATGTTCTTCCCTTTACTTTTACTTCAGCCAAACTACCCAACTTTACGGTTTGCCAATCGCCACCCAATTCGTTTGCAATTTCATCTACAACCTTAAACCCAATATTGTGACGTGTATGGATATATTCTGGTCCAATATTACCCAATCCTATAATTAAAAACTTTTTCATAGTTAGAATTTCTTATTTCAGAATTACAAAAATACAGTAATGCCATTACAAAGTTTCATTTTAGCCCATAAAAAAAGCACCCGTAACATTTACGAGTGCTTTTAAAGAATATTCTAATATAATTATTTTTTCTTTCCTGTAGATTTTGCTGCTTTTGCTGCTTCTTGAGCTGCTTTCATTGCTGCACGAGAAATTCTTACTTGACAAACTACAGTGTTGTCTGGGTGTAATAATTTGTAGTTATCAGTTGTAATATCTGTAACATATAATTTATTACCCATTTCTAAGTTAGAAATGTTGATTTCAACGAAATCAGGTAAGTTAGCTGGTAAAGCTCTTACTTTTAATTTACGGTTGTTGATGTTTAATACACCTCCAGCCATAACTCCTTTAGAATTACCTGTAACTTTAATAGGCACTTCTAAAGTAATTTCTTTATCATCATAAAGTTGGTAAAAGTCAATGTGTAAAATTTTATCACTTACTGGGTGAAATTGAATATCTTGTAATACAGCATTGATTTTTTTATCTCCTAATTCAATTACTACTGTGTGTACGTTTGGAGTGTAAACTAAATTTTTGAATGCTTTTTCTTCAGCTGAAAAATGAATAGCTGTTTGATCTCCTCCGTAAACTACGCAAGGAACCATTCCAGCATTACGTAAGGCTTTTGTTGATACTTTACCTACGCTTTCTCTTTCTGATCCTTTAATTGTAATTGATTTCATTACTTTAAATATTTATAAAAATTAATAATAATTTACATTACGAATGTATTGCTAATCGATGTATTCGATTGTACATTGTGCATTACTTCTGCAAATAATGGTGCACAACTCAATACTTTTATTTTACTACATGGTTTCTTCAATGGAATAGAATCTGTAACGATTAATTCTGTTAATGAAGATTCTTCAATTTTTTCATAAGCACTTCCAGACAAAATTGCGTGTGTACAAATAGCTCTTACACTTAATGCTCCACGTTCCAACATCATATCTGCTGCTTTTGCTAATGTTCCTCCTGTATCAATCATATCATCTACAAGAATTACATGTTTACCTGTTACATCACCTATCAACTCCATTTTTTCAATAATGTTTGCTTGTTTTCTTTGCTTATAGCAAATTACAACATCACATCCTAAAAACTTAGAATAAGCATAAGCTCTCTTAGAACCTCCCATATCTGGCGATGCAATTGTTAGATTTTCTATACCTAAACTTTTTACGTAAGGCAAGAAAATAGTTGATGCATATAAATGATCAACTGGTTTTTCAAAGAAACCTTGTATTTGATCTGCATGCAAATCCATCGTCATAATACGAGTTGCACCAGCAGTTTCCAATAACTTAGCTACTAATTTTGCTCCTATCGGAACACGTGGTTTGTCTTTTCTATCTTGTCTTGCCCATCCGAAATAAGGGATCACTGCTGTAATATGTCTTGCTGAAGCTCTTTTAGCTGCATCGCACATTAGCAATAGCTCCATTAAATTATCAGACGTTGGAAACGTTGAGCAAACAAGAAAAATTCTTCTACCTCTAATTGACTCCTCAAAAGAAGGTTGAAATTCTCCATCGCTATAATGCGACAAAGTGATTTTACCCAATTCTACACCGTATTCTTTAGCTATTTTCTCAGCAAGCTCAACGCTTTGAGAACAAGCAAAAATTTTTGGTTCTAATTCTAGATTTGACATTCCGTTTAAATAGTTGTTATGTTGTTAGTTAGCGTAATTCTTTTTATCTTACGCTTTGCAAATTTATAAAATAATAATGGACTATCTTATTTTTTTTAAATTTTTCTTTGCAGTAAAAAAAAAATCATTAAATTTGCAATCACATTTAAACAATGAAAGCCCGGATGGCGGAATTGGTAGACGCGCACGACTCAAACTCGTGTTCCTAGGAGTGTGGGTTCGATTCCCACTCCGGGTACTAAAACCCTGACTATTAAGTAGTTAGGGTTTTTTATTTGTGTTTTAGCCAACCATTAGCCGACAATTTGGGTTTTTATCTTCTCCCATTGTACAATATTATCAAAGTTAAAATAAAAACACCTAACTTTACCTACAAAGAGTTTTTCGACTCAAAAAATAAACTTTTCTAAAAAAATAATCTACAGACAATAATAAACTATGAGTTCATCTCTTTATCAATTATTTTCTAAATTAGGCTATACTGAAAAAAATGGTTTATATATCATAAAGGATATATCATCATATAATTCTATTCCCAATCGTTTTGCAAGGGTACTTAGTGAAATAATTAAACCTTTTGCTGTTTTTATACTTGATTCAAATTCTGAAAGCAATAAAAACGCTACCACAATTGACCCTATTAATACCCCAATGATCTTATTCTATTCGAATCCTTCGAATGAGGATATGAAAAAAATAGCAAAGGACGTTTTTAATCTAAACAAAGTTCCTGTTATATTTATAGAACGAGGGAATACACTTGACATTTATAATGGATATAGCTTTTCAAGCAATAACCCTTTTTTCTTAGAAAAATTAAGCATCAATGAATCTGAATTTAGTATTGAAAATCTGATAAGCGGAGACGTTTGGAAAGATTATTCAGACTCTTTTTTAAAGAAAAGAAAAACAATTGACAAGCATCTTCTACAAGATATAATAAAATATAGAGGACTTTTAATAAGTAAAATTGGGAACAAACCTGCGCTACAAGCAGAAATAGCAAATAAACTTATAGGGCGAATTATTTTTATTCGTTATTTAATTGATCGTGGTGTAGAATTCACCAATCAAGCATTAATATTAGGAGATACTAAACAAGAACGTATAGATAGTTTAAATTACTTAATAACCCGTAAAGAAGATTTATATCAACTATTTGATTTCATATTTAGTAATTTCAAAGGAGATCTATTTCCATTCTACAAAGACTCCAATAGCAATCTGGAGGAATTTGATCTAGTTACTCACAAAGATCTAGAAATTCTCTCATTTCTATTTAAAGGGGGCACACCATTTCATGTAAATGGGGATTTATTTTTCCAACCAACATTATTTAACTTTTATGACTTTGAAATTATTCCAGTAGAATTAATCAGTAACATATACGAAACATTCTTAGGAACTCCACAAAAGACAGCCAATGATGTTACCAAGCTTTCTAAACAAAAGGAAATACAAGCCTATTATACACCTTCTTACTTAGTCGATTATATATTATCAAAAACTGTAAAACATAAACTTTTACAATCAGAAACGAGTAGTTGTAAAGTACTTGACCCATCATGTGGATCAGGAATATTTCTTGTTGAAACATTACGTCAAATTATTGAAAAAGAAATAGATCTAAATCAGAATGATAATCTTTCTAATGAAACTTTATGGAAATTATTACAAGACAACATTTTTGGAATTGATATTGATTCCAATGCTATAGAAATTACTACATTCTCTTTATATATAACATTACTGGATTATAAAAAGTATCCAAAAGAAATTGAGCGATTTCAATTTAAGAATCTTATCAATAACAATCTTTTCCCTAACTGCGATTTCTTTAATATCGAACACGAATTTAACAAGATTCTTAAAAACAAACACTTAGACTTTATCATAGGAAATCCACCATGGGGACAAGTAAAAAATTCTTTATCAAAAGAGTATATTAAAAGAATACACAAAGAAAAAAGAATAAAGGTTGGAGGTAATGAAATATCCCAGGCTTTTATGATTAGGGCAAATGATTTAGGTCAATCAGACACTGAATATTGTTTTATCGTAACAAATAAAAATTTTTATAATAAGAACTCTAAAGATTGGAGAAACTATCTATTATTAAATTTTGACATTCTCGAATTCTTTGATCTTTTCGGAGTACAAAATAAAATTGCAGGAGGAAATCAAATTTTTGATAATGCAAGTCAACCAGCTGTAATCTGTTTTTATAAACAGAAATCAAAATTTGAAAAACAGAATATTATCCGATATATAACAGCAAAAGCAAATAAATTTTTTCTAGATTTTAAAACTATTCTCATAGAGAAAGAAGATTTCAAACTAATCCAACAAAACTTCCTTATCCAAAACGATTGGGCTTGGAAAACTTTATTACATGGTAATATATATGACTTTTATTATATCCAGAAATTAAAAAGCACTTTTACTTTTCCTAAATCATCAAAAAACTCATTTCTTTTTGAAAAAGAAAAATTCTTATATCATGGGGGGTATAAATTCAACGATACGGCAATAAAAAAAAGAAAAGAACTAAATTCAGATTATTATAATCTTCAATATCTTGAAGTAGATGCCAGAGTAAAAGATTTAGAGCCTTTCTATTGTAATAGTAGCATTACTTTTAAGGATAAGATTATAAATGATTATAACGAAAATAAGTTGCAAGCGGTAGAACCTTTACATGTTGCTCAATTGCCTGATTTAATGTTTTTTAACTCTAAGATTAAATTACTTATTAAAAAGGGGCTAGAATACAACAAGTATGAAGGTAATTATTTTGCAGTTAGTTCTGTAAACAGTAAACCTGTAGCATTTTCATCAACCGTAGCATCAATAATCCCTAAAGAAAATAATTTACAATCTCACAATTTTTTATATGCACTTTCTGCAATAATAAATTCAGATTTCTTTATCTATTATGTTTTAATGACTAGTAGTAGTTTTGGTACTGATCGCAATCGAGTAAATTTTGAAGAATTCATAAATATCCCAATTACATTAGATGAAAAGCTAATAGACATAGCTAAGAAGTTTACCAATTCACCACAAAGTATTGACAAAAAATTATTAAACAAAGTAGTTTATGAAGCATACAATGTATCCGAACATGAAAAGCAATTAATCGACTATGCTCTAAATGTTAGCATACCTATTATGCGTAGATTCACTGAAGGAAATTTATATAAAAAAATTAAACAGCAAGAGCCTATTTCAATATTAGAAGATTATTGCTCCATCTTTTTCAATCATTTTGATAAAAGGTATGAAAAAAACAATTTAAATTTTATTGCAGAAATCTATATTACAAAACGTTACATAGCAATTAATTTTAGAATCGTACCCGATACCTCATCTGTTCATAAAATACAGATTAAAGAAATAAGGACTATCGATTCTATACTAAATAAAATAGGAATTTTAGGTTTTAATTCAATTTCAAAACAGCTATATGCTCAGCAAGACATACGAGGTTTCAATAAAGATTCTTTTTATATCATCAAACCGAACAACAATAGGTTTTGGCATAAGGCAATTGCTTTTAGCGACTTGAATCAGTTTATTTTCTCACTAGCAACTGATCAATTATCTAAAAACAAAAAACAATAATATGATGACTTATGGATGCTAGTATTTTCCAATATAATGATGATCAATACTATATTGATCAAATCATTGAAACGATAAAATTTTCATTTCATAAACTAAAAAGTGATAAGATCAAGCAACCTTATAACAAAGACGCTATTCATCAACTATATAAAGATGAGAAAGGTGAAAAAGCAAAGAATCAGCTAGAAGATTATCTAAGAAATGATTTGGTAAAAAACTATATAAACGAATACAAATCACAGTTTAATATAGAAAACTTATTATTTCTATTAGGCATTGAAGAAATAAATAATGATACACTGTTAGCTACAGGAATTCTAGATATCAAAGTAGTCATCCCTACTCCTTATTTATTAACGGACGATCCTTATTTGATTATAGAATGTAAAAGAATTAGTAATAAAGAAAGTAAGAAAAAATATTACATAGAAGAAGGTATATATCGTTTTATATCAAAACAGTATTACATAAATAAAAATCCACAAAGCTCAGTTGGCTTTCTTCTAGCATTTATGGAAAATGAATTAAAAACTCCTTACAAAATTGATAATCTTATAGAGGAATTAAATAGTATAATACAACAAAAAAAATATAATACTAAGTCTCAACTGATTCTTGATGACCAATTCTCAAATAATGCAAATGGTTTTTTCTTAGTAAATTCAAGTTTTCTCACAAATGATAGTGATCATATTGATTTAAAACATATTCTCTTAGATTATAGAGACATCTTAAACTAGTATCTTATGCAAATAATAAAAAACAATTTTATATATTTGACATCTAGTAATAGATAAAAAAAATATAGCGTTTACGTCTAATTTCCTGTTTCCGAAAAGGTCGAAAATTTTCAATAATACAGGGAAGTAATAGAGGTTAACGCCTACGGTTTGCGTGGGCGTTCCCTTTTGCTTTTGTATTATTGGCATTCGACCGCCACGGAAACATTGCACTGGGAATTAGCTCACGTTTTTTTATAACTTATTAACTATTTAAACCGTAGATTATGATTAAAAAAATTACCTCAGCTCTTTTATTAGGCACATTATTAATTGGCTCTGTGGCTTGTTCTTCTTCTGATGACAACTCTTCGGGCAGTGAGCAACAAAACACCGCTAAAAACACGTTTAAAATCAATCCCCCATCATGGTTACATGGCGGGTGGGGAATAGATCAACAATATAAACCAGTAATAAAATTCACCTCCAACAACATTATTGGTGAAAATTTTGGTTCTTTTGATGCTTTTGATTTTGGAAATTGGCGTGATGATTTTGATGGTCTTGACAGTCCCTATCTTGAAAAAAGCGAACCAACTAAGTATATTGATATTAAATCTACTGATGACTACTATGAAGCACAGCAAACTAGTGGTTTTTGGAAAAAAGGAGTGATTGATGTTAATATCAAAGTAACCAAGTTATCCCCTACTAAAATAAAAATAGTAGAAACATCTTACAATGGAACTTATGATAATGGTAGATACGAAACCTCTGAAAAAATTTTGGAATTAATAACAGGTGAAAACTTCTAAACCATGCCATTA
Organism: Flavobacterium sp.; assembly: GCA_030151255.1. Taxonomy (GTDB): domain Bacteria; phylum Bacteroidota; class Bacteroidia; order Flavobacteriales; family Flavobacteriaceae; genus Flavobacterium. The sequence goes on along the minus strand of JASLED010000103.1, from coordinate 9,197 downwards.
TATAAAGTGAAATATTATTCTTTTGGAGTAATCCAACAAGAAACAATAAAGCTTCCTAGTGGTCATGAAAAGGTAGCTAAAGAACATTTGCTTGAGAAAGGCATAAAAGATGTATTAATTCTCAACGTAGAGCAGGTTATAGATACGAAAGTTTTTAATCAACTCTCTGATGAATTCAAAGAAAAACACAGCATGGAAGATCTCCCTGATTATTATCGTCAGCACATGGCTGACCAATTTGTAAATGACAATCGTCCTGCGTTTCTTGATTACATTGGTGTAGATATTTTCAAAATAGGTGCATATTGTATTATAGGCATTATCGTTTTACTAGTCCTTTTCTTCATTTCATAAACAACAAAGTCGGGTAAATCCCGACTTTCTTTATATATCTAGTTAAGTAATTAATCCAAAAAAATTACTTGAGTCCTCCTATTCGCTTTACCAATATGCTAGATTTAAAAAAAAGGAGAAACATGTATTAAATAGAAACCCTTACAAACTCTTTAATTTTTCGGAGTGTATTGACACTTCTTTTAATGTGATTCTCATCAAGGTATTTTACCAATTCTCTTAATGAGAGTTCATTAATAAATTTCGTTTTCTTTTTTCTTTTATCATTCTGATCAATCAATACTACTTTAGGATTCTCTACTAGAAGTTGAATCACTTCACCGTGTTTTTTCATAAATGATTCATCTGATTCTGTTGCACCAACTTTTCTTCCTTTGTACGTTATATCCTTATGCTTGAAATCAAGTTTTTTTAATTCTTCATCTTTTCTCTTTTTTAATTCTCGCCCTTGCTTTGTACGCTCATTAATTTTTGCTTTTTCTAATTCAGCAAAAGTCCCCATAAGAGACAAAACGAGTTTAAAAGTATCATTCTGTTTTCCATTAACTAAAGAATACATTCCATAACGGTGAATAAAAACATTAATTTCTTTATCGTTTAGGTATTTAAACGTTTGTAGAATATCTAAAAGATCGCGTCCTAATCTATCAACATCCTCAATATAGAGTGTTATAGGCTGTTTACATGCTTCAATGTAATCAATTAACTGTTTCCCCTCTTTGCGTTCAAAAAAAGGAACACTACCACTTTCAATATCATTAAATACCTCATCAAATTGAACTGATGGTATATTGAATCGTTGTCGATCATCACCGTTACCTTTTGCTTGTCCTATAGAAGATACACGTGTATATAAGATATTTTTCATTTTTGTATTGCTTTTAGATTGTAATCTATTTTTGATACATAAATATAAATAATTAGAATTACAAAACAACGTGTTTATGCAATTAATTTAATACAAAATGAAGATCTAAATTTGACACATTTTTTGCACTCTATAATGGAATTAATAAGAATCTATATCTTTCACTTATTCTAATAATTTGTATTGGGAATAAAACCATACTCTCTCAACTTTCTAAAAGCTTCTATAAGAATTAAATCATAATTTATATTGTACTTTAAAGTAGTGACTGCATCATTAATTTCTTGAATAGTTTTAATTTTAAAACTGTCTATATCTTCATATTCTAAACTATAAGTGACATTCAAATTAAAGTCCTTCAATTGCATAATTTTATTCTTATCAGTAGTCTTAGTTTCATTTTTTAAATACTCTATTGCAAAAACCTTAAAAGTTTCTTGCATTAAATAATCTAATTCATGTCCATAATCATAATTAACTAGGCTATATTTTTCAAAAAAACTATAATTATAATCAACATGGTGTTGGTTATATGAGTTCTCTTTTATCAAAATTAATGCTCGCTCTAGTTGCCACCATCCTCCTAACATTTCACTTATGATCTCAAATACAATATAAAGTTTAATATCAGTCTTTCGCAGGACAACACCCTTTATAGTTACATTCCCGTTAGTAGTTAATACGAAATCGCTACTTTTTAAAAGACTTCTCAGATTAATAGCTTTATTCTTAGACAAGACTTTTAACACTGCAGATAATAAATATACAACTGAATCTTGTTTGATAATTTCTACTTGTGCCTTATCCTTAAATGTAGATCTATCTATAATAGTCACTATCTTTTCTTGCAGATATTTAAAGTTATCGTAAATAAAAGGTCTAACAGAATAAAACTTATCCATATAACCCGAGAAATCAACACCCTCACCATATTTATGAGCATATATCTTTCGGATATTTTCTATATCACATACAAACAGAACCTTATCGAAACCAAATTTATTTTCTCCTGTAATTGAATGTGTATGGGCAGAAAAGATATTAAACAACCTAAAAATATGATCGGGATCTAAACGGTCTAAATCGTCAATTACCAATACGGTTTTATACTCTTTTTTTAAATCCTCAAAATTGAGATCTTCGTCTTGTCCTTCTAAAACAGCACCTTTTAATTGAGCTATTAGTTGATAAAGAAATTCGGATAATGAATTATTTTCATATGGACTTCCAATCACCTCTTCACTAGAACTAAAAAAATCCTTAATGGATTTTAATTCATCAACTTTTACTTCATTATTAAACGCATTGAAATCATCATAGGTATTCCATAGTATTTTTACAATTTCACCTATTGGTTTGCCAATCTCACCGCCTAAAGCCAACAAGCTTGTTATTAGGGTCTTCTTATCGAGATTATAACGTAAGAACATATAACTTTTAAGCTTTAAAGAAAATTCTTCTTTTTGTAAATCAATCTCTTTTAAATACTTATTCATCAACTCATAAAGAATATCAAATTTGATCAACTCAAAAATATCTTCATCACCAGATACAGCATAGTTAACAGGATACAGTCTAATAAAACGATACTCATTTCTATGTTGATCTTCAAAGTCATTAATAAATGTTGATTTTCCCGCTCCAAAAGGAGCCGTAAATAATATACGTTGGTTAAATTCTAAATCGAGGTGTTTTTTAAATTCGGTTATAATCGTATCATTGGAGATTTTTATTACGGTAGGGTGAGTCATATTGATAGTTTTAATTCTTATATTATAGGTCTAAGAAGTTTGTGTACTAATTAACAAATACAAAGTAATATAATTACGCTCAAATCTAACTATAAAATATAGTAAACAACACATATCAATTAGTAAATGGAAACTAGTCTAATATTCTCACCAAAACCTCCTATGATGTATTCTTTCAATTATTTAGACTAGCATACAACATCTTGAGTAAACAAAGACATTTTTTAAAAGAAAACACTCCTCGAATTAAACAGCTTGATAGGGTTAATAATGGATTTTAACTCATCTATTTCTTCATTTCAAAATAAAAAAGTCGGAATTTCTCCCGACTTTCTTCATCAACTATGTTTCCATAAACATAAACAACTCATTATCAAATATATATAAATAATTAAATCAACTTATAGTGGGGGTTTAGAATATTTAAAACACTCATTTACAACCACTTAACAATGAAAAAATACACTTTTAGACTGTATATTTTTGAAAAAATTTGAAAATTTTTTTTTCAACACTTTGAAAATCAACTCAGTATTGGTATATAGGAAAAGTGCTTTTCTACATTAACACTAAGCGGATACGCACCAACATTTTCAATAACAAAGACACAATCCATACTGTTTTATCCAGGGAGGGAGGGAGGGGTTAATACTTTTTAATCTTATAGTCAAAAACACTACTTACAAAATCAACCTCATTAAAGTCTTTTATAAAACACTGCTTATTGATTATTTTACTCAATTGAGCATCACAGTACTTTATATACTCGCTATCAAACTTATATGTTGTAAAATTCTTGACTACCACAGAACCATACTTATTCATGTAATCTACAGTAGATGAAAACTTAATAATCGTACGAATCAAAATATTTGTGTTTTTGATATCCACACCACAAACATTTAAAAGATTAATTGCTAATATTATTGCTTTTTCAATATCTGCACTAGTTCCTATATGTAAATGACATTTCTTATTTTTTCCTTCAACTGAGTATATATAAGGCAACTCACCATCAAAGTAAGTCATACAAGCATTTAAGGTCTTACTATCGAATGTTTCATTAAAGTAAATGGTGATTTCTGTTTGAATAAATTTCATTTCATCATTCTTTGTATATGTTTTCTTCTTTCTCATGCGATATAATGTTTTTGCATATTCACATTCCAAGTAAATCGTTTTAATACCGTTTTTAAGCTTATACACTACTCTGGTATCACCAATATCATTTAATACGTTTCTAATTCTTCTTTTCACTTGTTTGACGCTTAATTCTATTATATTTAAAGCTAAGCATTGTTCTATGGTGAGGTATTCTTTAATTTTCATCTTATTCTAGTTATTTTATTTAACAATTGGATACAATAGAGCCAAAAGGCTTTTTTATATAAATATGTCCTTCTCATTAAAAAACCACATCTAGTAGAAAAATATTTTTCATTTATCTGTTTTTCAACGATTTATAATTAAAATATTTTTTTACCAAACATGAAAGCTAAGCTCGTAGCTAATTAAATTCTCAATCAGTAATTTTCTTATGGGGTAGGTAAATTATTGGTGAAGAGGTATTAGAGATTCTTGTATATCTGATTTCAAAAAATATACTCGATTACCAATTCCATAGGGCTTGAGTTGCCCATTCTTACACCAATTATGAATAGTAGATATATTTACTTTCAGAAGTTCTGCGACTTCACCACGTGTTAAATACTCTTCTTGTTGTTTCGGTTTTGCATTTTGAAAATGAACTTCAAATAATTCTTTAAGTCTATTTAAAATTACATCTTCTAATTGTTGAGGTGTGTAGGTGATGAACTGTATCGCTTCCATGATATTTTCGTTTTAAAATTCTAGTCGCAAGTACATCTTATTTTTATTCGCAAAACATTCGGATAAGAAAAATAAAAATATTTCTGAAAAAAATATTTTTAACAATTAAACAGACAATAAAAACATATAATACATATAAAATTGAATTTATGTCACAAATAACTAAACAAACTAAAAAAACAAATATCTAGTTAATTAAAAAGTATGGTTATAAAATAAAATTGAATTAAAATAAAAATAAAACGTCTAGTAACGCCCTCTCTTCGATTTAAGATGCTCTTTTATCAGCTCATTTACCTCCTTAATATACTTCTTAGGATCGGATAATCTAGTATGATTTTTAATCAATTCTTTGTTGTAAAATGCATTAAGATATTCTACGATTTTCTTTTGAGTACAACTCTTTAATAAGATATGGTTCTGAACTTCACTATTATTTATTAGTGCATTGACAAAAGCATTTAATCCTCGAATTTGTCCATTCTTTATATCGTATTTGTTTTCAAGTGTTCTAAAAAACCAATCACTAGCCTCTGCATTAATAAAAATACTCTTTCTTTTTTTAAATAGAGTATTAGATCTAGTCTCTATAGAATCAAAGTTTTTTATATAATAAAGAAGCTTTATACACTGTTCTTGGTTGTATTTAAGTAATTGCACCTTAATAATTGTACAGTAATGGTGAGATGTCGAAATTTTACTAATCTTAGTATTCTCAAGCTGAAAATACGTAATTGCCTGTAAAAGCTCTTTTATAAGTGAATGAAAATCTCCTTTGGATTTAATACTATCATTATCCACTTTATTTTTATTAAATACAGTAGCTCTAAACCACTTGTCCAAAACCCTTAAGAGATCAGCTTCAGATAGCTCGTTTAGACTTTTTGTTTTATACCTTGGTGGTAAGTATGCTTTTAAAACTTCTTCATAGAAATAGATAAAATATTCTTCATCTTTTTTATCGCTGTAAGTTTGAGGTGTATCAGAGGAATTATCCATAATTAATATTCTTAAGTAATTTTATATTAGAAAGCTAAACAAAACTGCCAATCACTTACAATTGCTTTTATACCAAAACAATTGTAATTTTATGATTAAAACAAGATGAAAATAATACTTACTCTACTACTTCTCGTTTTTAGCATTAATTCTCATGCACAGGATGAGAATATTAGCATTTCTGATTTTTATACATTTCCTTTTAATACCAAATTTACCATTAAAGTAGTTCCTAATAACTCAGGCGATTTTGATTACAATATAGTTTTAATTGAAAAGAATACTAAAATAATTGAAAATTGGAATCATGCAGAAATTTTTAACAAAGAGGGTGATGAAGAAACTTTAGAATTTTGTTTCTGCCATGAAAAAAATCAATTGGATGGTAACGAATTAAAAACAGCACTTTGGATTAAGAGTAATTCCAAATATTCTTTTAGCTTTAAAACGGAAATACAGACAGAAGAAAACGGAGAATTTAAGGACAACTTTAATTTAGGTGCAAAAGCAGGTGTAATCACAAGTGATAGATGGGCTAAGAAAACATACAAATTAAAGATTGGTAATTTCAAAAAAATTAGATAAATACCTAACCCAAACTTTTACTTCATCTTCTCGAAATAATCCAAAAACAATCTTGCATTTGCATCCTTATCCTGACGTTTATTGATATACTTCAAAAAAACACGTTCCTCCGAATGTCCTGTAATCCCCATTAAAATAGGTGTAGGCACTTTACCATAAAAATTAGTAGCAAACGAACGTCTAAAGCAATGTGAGGTAATAAAATTATATTTTGGCAACTTAACCAATTCTTTTGCTCCTGTCTCTTCATTCACAAAATAGCCTTCCGTTTCTTGGTTGATTTCTGCTATTTCGCATACCTTTTGAATATGGGTATTTATTTTGTTGATTGACACACGCTCTGGAAAATGATTTAATAAAATATCTAACACATATTCTTTACTTACACCAAGCGTAACATCCTTCTCTGTTTTCTCTTGAATTAAATCTATCAAAACACCATTTTTAATGCGTCTTAAATTCTTAGGAGTTAATTTTAGCAAATCACCTCCGCGCTGACCAATATAGCAACCAATCAAAATCCATTTCTTTACATTTTCTAAATGAGGCGTTGGCATTGTCGCATGATAGATTTTGTCAATCTCTTCAAATGACAACGTGTGAATATAACGATCTTTGTCTTGTTGTCTAAATGGTTTAAGTTTGATTGAATGAGGAGTAACAACTATATCATTCTTTTGCGCATCGTGACACACCGTCTTAATGAACTCAAATTGTTTCCCTGCGTAATTAACCGTAAATCCCTTATCATTTAACAACCATGTTTTAAATTTATCCGTCAAGGCTTTATTTATATCCCTAAACAAAATTTTAGTCTTTAATTTCTGTTCAAATTCTAAAATGATTTTTTTAAATGAATTATAGTTCTTAATCGTTCCTTTACTCAATCCTATTTTTCCTCCTCTTGTTTCCCTTGTAGAAGCATGATCAATTATGTATTGAATATAATTTGCGAATATATCTTGGTCGACTATATCTACGCGATTAAAACACGTCTTAATTTGACTATCCAACCAACTACCATCTATCAGCACTCCATTGGCAGAATCTTCGTTTAAAACGCCAAATAAATGCCCCGAAAGCTTATTCAGATTTCTAATTAACAACTTATTCTCTGCGCTGTTTTGTTTGGGCATATTTGTTGCACTACTCCAATCCTTAGCGTCAATGGAAAAACCTGTGCTTTTTTTTAAATCCAACTTCCTACCATTAGAAACGCGAACGTGAATTTGCGCATTGTCTTTTTTCGCTTGCAGAATAAACTTGATTGTAGCCATATTATAATTCTATTTACAGAACCCAAAAGTAATCTAAAATTTTATTTAGCCAACATTTAGCCAACATTATTGCAATCCTATTAGATTTAGTTGGATTTAAATCAATTACCAATAGGCAACAAAAATAAATATAACTTGTTGATTTTCAACACAAAAACATTAAAAACCAGACACTTACGATTTAAGCAGATATAACGAGTAGTTGTGTGGGTTCGATTCCCACTCTGGGTACTAAAACCCTGATTACTAAGTAGTCAGGGTTTTTTATTTGTTTCTTAATAAAAAACATAAGCACTTCCATTCAATAGAAAAGAAGTGCTTATGTTTTTATTTATCATCTGCTGATGGCCCATACATTCCCGGAATTGGAATATCTAATAAACGCAAATATACCGATAATTGCCCTCTATGATGATAAATATGATTATTTACAATAAAACGATTAGCTCCTATCTTAGGCATTTCAACAATTATTGCTTCACCTGCTTTTAATGTCCAATTTTCCATCCACTGTTCATCACTCATAGACTCAATAGATCGGGCAACACAAGCTTCATATTCATCAATCAAACACAACAAATCTTCTGTTGTTTTTGCTTGCGAAGGACTATAGTCAACATGAAAATCAAATGTATTTGATTTCGTAATAAATTCTGTCCAACCTATTAACTCAACAATATGCTTAGCCAGATCGCCTAAACTCATCGATTTTTCATGAGGTTTCCATCCCCATTTTTCTGTTGGTACGCACGCAATAATCTTTTTTGTGCTATTTAACTCATTTCCTAATTCAACTAAAAAACTTTTATTTATACTCATAATTATAATTGTTATTTCACAGTATGAAATCTACAAAACAATACACAAAAAAACAATAAGATCATTATAATAGAATTTATAAAATAATACTACTTCATTTTGGTTGCTTATATTTGCTTAAAAAAGAATTGAGTACAGAAACCACATATCTTTCATTTGATGATGCAAAACACAAATTAGAACACTATTGTGCCTATCAAGATAGATGTCATTCAGAAGTAATAAACAAAATGTTTCTTTTAGGTATTACAGCAAAGATACATGACGATATTATTGTTCATCTAATAGAACATAACTATCTAAATGAAGAAAGATTTGCCAGAAGCTTTGTAAGAGGCAAACACCGATTAAGTGCTTGGGGCAAAAATAGAATAATATCAGAACTGAAGTTTCGAAATATTAATGCAAGACTAATTACGTTAGCTTTAACAGAAATAGACGATGAAGAATATTACGAAACATTTGACCGAATCAGTGCAAAAAAATGGGAACAAATAACTGATACAAACATCTTAAAGAAAAAACAAAAATTCACATCTTATTTACAACGCAAGGGGTATAATACCTCAGAAATTATAGAAAAAACAAAAGAGCTAGAAAACGTATAAGTTTCTAGCTCTTTTGTTTTAATCTGAATATTGAGATCTCCCTCCTTGAAGATTCCTTTTTTAAATGAATTCCAAAAAAAAAGCCTGACTACAACTGTAATCAGGC
>JASLED010000047.1 GCA_030151255.1 Flavobacterium sp. | reverse complement strand
TTATCAGTAAAATTTATTTGTCGTTTAAAATCATTCAATCTATTCATCTTACAAATCCCATCTATTTTGTTTAAACTGATTGTCTTTCCAATATTTTATCAATAAGAACCCTGTAATTGCACCTCCAATATGAGCAAAATGTGCTATACCAGTTCCGCCTCCAAAAAAACTAAAACCACCTGTCATTCCTCCAACTAAATCAATTAACAATATAATAGGTACAAAATACTTTGCTTTAATTGGTACAGGAATAAACATCATCATTAATTCTGCATTTGGAAATAAATAAGCAAATGCGATTAATAAACCATAAACTCCCCCAGAAATACCTACAGTGCTTGACGCATATCCTCTAACCATTGCATCTAAATCGGATGGACTTAAAATGGTTTCCCAATTAAGACTATATCTACCAGAAGCTAATAAATTAAATATTTCAGTTTGAGAAAAACCAGCAGCAACTAATTGATTTACTCCTGATGATACTGAATAATAATTTACTCCCATTTGCAACAAAGCTGCTCCTAAACCTGATAACAATACTAAAAGATATAGTTTTTTGGTACCAAATACCATTTCTATAGCAGTTCCGAAAGAATACAACGCAAACATATTAAATAGCAAATGCATAATATTACCATGCATAAACATATAGGTAAATGGTTGCCAAATTTGAAATCTAGGATTTTCAAAATAATACATAGCTAAATATTCGTAGCTTACAGGTACTAAATACGAACCAATAAACATTAAAATATTTATAATCAATAGTTGTTTAACTCCTTCAGATAATCTCATTATAATAAAAATTTTCGTTCAATATCATCTACTTTCATTTCTACAAAAGTAGTTTTCATAAATGGAGAAATGGTTGGTTCTTTACATCCAAATAAAGCATTAACAATTCCTTCTTGTTCAGATTCGCTTAAAACCGTTCCTGATTTTACCGCCAAACTTTTTGCTAGTGTTTTAGCAATTTTTTCGGTTTGAATATAATTTGTTTCGGGAATTCCTTCCTGAAAATTCATAATCAAATCATCCAATACAATTTGAGCTTCACTTTCTGCAACATTTATTGGCAAACCAGATAGCACAACGTGATCTTCTTTCATTTCTTCAAAATCAAATCCCATTTGATGCAAAGATGCTCTAATTTCTTTTAGCAAAACAACTTCATACGGTGCGCAATATATTTTTAGCGGAAACAACAATTGCTGCGAACTAGCCACTGCTTTTCCCATATTACTCATAAAATTTTCGTACAAAATACGCTGATGAGCTCTACTTTGATTGATAACCACCATTCCTGATTTTATTGGGCTAACAATATATTTTCGCTGTATTTGAAAAGTGCGTGCAGCAGATATAGTATCTGCCTTATCGTCAAACAATGAAGCATTTACTACTTCTTGTTCAAAAACCAAACCATTTACATCAATTTGGCTACCTTCGTTTTTTAAACCCTCAAAAACATCTGTCCACGGATTTATTTCATTTGCAGAAGATTTTTTAAATTCTGTCGAATTAGATTTACTTGAAAAAAACATCGATTCATCTGCTTTTCTACCTTCGTTTGTAAAAGAATTTACATCATTGAATTTTGTTTCTTGCGTAGAAGATTTACTCTCAAATATTTCTTCCTTTTGTTCTGTTTGTAAAAAACTACTTTCTTCAAAAGGATTAAACCCTGTATAAACATATTCATCTGCATCATTATTTGAAGAAGATGAATTATCTATTGATTGATTAAAAGGATTAAAATCTTTGGTAGAAAACGCTCCTATTTTATCTGCAAATGGATTAAACATTGTATCAATTTCAACCAAAGGTGTTTCAGCCTCTTTATCTTTAAATTCGTACGGAACATCCAATTCTTCATCACGCTGAAAATCCAATACAGGTGCAACACTAAATTGTCCTAAACTGTGTTTTATTGCCGAACGCAAAATGCTATATAATGCTTGTTCATCGTCAAATTTCACTTCCGTTTTGGTTGGATGAATATTAATATCTATTGTATCGGTTGGAACTGTTAAGTAAATAAAATAAGTTGGATTTGTACCTTCTTTTAACAAACCTTCATATCCAGCCAAAACAGCATGATGTAGATAACCGCTACGTATAAAACGATCATTTACAAAAAAGAATTGTTCGCCTCTGCTTTTTTTGGCAAATTCGGGTTTTCCTACAAATCCTTTAATTGCTACAATTTCTGTAATTTCTTCAATCGGGACCAATTTTTCGTTAGTTCTATTTCCAAAAACATTTACAATTCGCTGGCGTAAATTGGTGTTGGCTAAATTAAAAATTTCATTTCCGTTGTGTATTAATGTAAAACTAATATTGGGATGAACTAAAGTAATTCGTTCAAATTCATCAACAATATTTCTAAATTCAACATTATCTGATTTTAAAAAATTTCGACGTGCAGGAATATTATAAAATAAATTTTTAACCGAAAAAACTGTTCCTTTTGGCGTTATAGTTGGTTCTTGAGAAAGAATTGTTGATCCTTCAATTACAATATGCGTCCCCAATTCATTTCCTTCCATACAAGTTTTTAACTCTACATGAGCAATTGCTGCTATCGAAGCTAATGCTTCGCCACGGAAACCTTTGGTATGTAATGCAAATAAATCTTCTGCTTTTGTAATTTTTGAAGTTGCATGTCGTTCAAATGCCATTCGAGCATCTGTTTCACTCATTCCCTTCCCATTATCGATTACCTGAATCAATGTTTTACCTGCATCTTTTAGCACAAGCTTTATTTCTGAAGCCCCTGCATCTACAGCATTTTCTACTAATTCTTTTACAACAGATGAAGGTCTTTGAACTACTTCTCCTGCTGCAATTTGATTAGCAACATGATCAGGTAATAATCGAATAATATTAGGCATTTATAAAAATAAAGTTTTTTTAAAATTAAAATATCGCTTTTCGCTATTTGCAAATTTAGGCAAATAATAGTCAAAATAAGAACTTAACTTTTGCTAAAAACGGCATAAAAAAAGCCTGTTTTACTAAAACAGGCTTTTTTATATGTTATAAATTATTCAATGCTATCATTTTCAGTGCCGTGACTGCGGCCTCTACTCCTTTATTTCCCATATCGCCTCCGCTTCGGGCCAAAGATTGTTGGATGTTATTGTCTGTGAGAACACAAAATATAACTGGAATATCAGAAATTAGATTCAAATCTTTAATGCCGTGAGTAACACCTTCGCAAACAAATTCAAAGTGCATTGTTTCTCCTTTTATAACGCAGCCAATAACGATTACTGCATCCAAATCTTCAAAGCGTTCTATAATTCGTTTTGCACCAAAAATTAGCTCAAAACTACCCGGAACGTCCCAACGAATAAGATTTTCGTTACTCAATCCACACTCTAAAAGAGTTTTTTTTGCGCCTTCAAACAAACCTTCTGTAACAGTGTCATTCCAATTAGACACAACGATACCTACTTTAAAATTTTCTGCAGAAGGCAATTGTGTTTTATCGTATTCAGATAAGTTTTTATTTGCTGTAGCCATATTATTATTGTGCTAATCCAATTAATGATTCTACCATAGTAGCTTCCATTCCACCTTGGTAATTATTCTTTATTTCGTTGAATAATTTTACAGCCTCTTCTTTATTACCTAATTCTAACGCTGCAATACCTGCTTTGTATAAATATCTTGGAGATGTAAAATCATTTTTGTTATAATCTGCTGCTTTTTTGTAGTAATCTAAAGCATCTTTTTGCTGACCTAATTCTGAGAAAGCATCTCCAATAGCTCCTAATGCTAAAGCACCAACCACTACATCATTGCTCAATTTATATTGTTCTAATTGTTGAATAGCTTCTTTAAACTTTCCTTGGTTTAAATAAGTTGTTCCTGCATAATAATGAGCCAAATTTGCTGTAGAAGTTCCTTTATAGTTATCTATAATTCCAAGAAAACCTAATTTACCTTCGCCTCCATTAAGTGCTAAATTAAACAATTCATCTTTATTTGCATCGGCAGCAAAAGCTTGATCATAGTATGATTGAGCTTGGAACATTTCATTCGCAGCTTCTCCGTTTTTTGGTTCAACAACAAATTTATCATAACCAACATAACCAATAGCTAATAAAGCAGCAGCACCAACAATACCAAAAATTACTTTACGGTTTTTTGTTACCCAACTTTCCATTTTATTTGCTCCCATATCAAGTGAATTAAACACTTCAGCTGTTGAACTGTTTGATGCATCCACTGTGCTATATTGATCAAATTCGTTGTCTACCGTTTCGTCTTGCGGTTTTGGAGCTTTATAACCTCTTTTATTATAAGTTGCCATGTATAAAAAGTTTAATGAAAGGCAAAAATATGATTTTTATTGTAATATAAAAGTGCTTGCTATTAATATTTTTGATAATTTGCAACCTAATAAACGAATCATATCAATTAATCGTTAAAATCGTCTGTAATAACGTGTATTTAAAAAAATTAGATCTTCTAAATTTCAAAAATATTGAAGATAAATCATTCGAATTCGATTCAAAAATCAATTGCTTTATTGGATTAAATGGCGTTGGGAAAACAAATATACTCGATGCTATTTACTACATTGCCCACGGAAGAAGTTATTTTAATCCAATTGCAGTACAAAATGTTCGTCATGGAGCTGATTTTTTTGTGGTAGATGGTAAATTTATTAAAGATGAACAAAACGAACATATTTTATGTAGTCTTAAAAAGGGCCAGAAAAAAGTTTTAAAGCGAAATAACAAAAATTACGAGCGTATTTCGGATCATTTTGGTTTTATTCCGTTGGTAATTATTTCTCCTTCTGACAGTGATTTAATTACTGAAGGGAGTGAAACACGAAGAAAATTCTTAGATAGCGTAATTTCTCAGCTCAATCCAAATTATTTGCAACTGCTTATTCAGCATCAAAAATTAATTCAGCACAGAAATGCTTTATTGAAAAATTTTGCCTTACACAATTATTTTGACAAAGACACACTGTCTATTTACGACGAACAGATTTGTCAAATTTCAACTCCAATTTACACAATAAGGCAAAATTTTTTGCAAGAATTTATTCCTGTTTTTAATCAATATCATCAATTGATTACTGGAAATAAAGATCAGGTAAAATTAATTTACGAATCGCAACTAACATCAACCTCCATTGAAGAGCTTTTGGCTACAAATATCAAAAAAGACAAAGCCTTGCAATACACATCGGTTGGAATTCACAAAGATGATTTGGTGTTTTTACTACAAGATAGTCCAATCAAGAAATTTGGTTCGCAAGGCCAGCAAAAATCTTATTTAATAGCTCTAAAATTAGCTCAATTTGAGTTTCTGAAGAAACAATATGAAGTTGCTCCAATTTTATTATTTGATGATATTTTTGATAAACTGGATGAAAATAGAGTTCGTCAAATTCTAGAATTGGTAAATATTGATACATTCGGGCAAATGTTTATTACCGATACGCATTTAGATAGAACAGAAGCATTATTGAATTCGATTCATCAAGATTTCAAAATTTTTAAAATAGACTAGTTACTATATAATTTCCAAAAATGATTCAACAAAATATATCACTTAAAAAATACAACACATTTGGGTTAGATGTTACTGCAAAACAATTCATAACTATTCATAATGTTGACGAATTGAAAAAAGCAATACAAATTTTTCCAACAAAAGATTTTTTTGTTTTGGGAGGAGGCAGTAATATGTTACTTACAAATGATATAGCAATTCCTGTTTTACAATTAAATTTAAAAGGCCTAAGAGTAATAAAACAAACAGACGATTATGTTTGGGTAGAAGCTGCTGCTAGTGAAGTATGGCACAATTTTGTAATCTGGACAATTGAGCATAATTTTGGCGGATTAGAAAATTTATCTTTGATTCCGGGTCATGTAGGTACAACACCCGTGCAAAATATTGGTGCATATGGAGTAGAAATAAAAGATACAATGATAAGTTGTAAAGCTTTAAATATTAATACTCTAGAAATAAAAGAATTTTCGAATGAAGATTGCCAATTTGGATATAGAGAAAGCATCTTTAAAAAAGAATTGAAAAATCAGTATATCATTTTATCTGTAATATTCAAATTAACCAAACAAAATCATGTATTACATACTGATTATGGGGTTATTTTAAACGAACTAGAAAAACAACACATCGTAACGCCAACAATAAAAGATGTAAGTACAGCTGTAATTTCAATTAGAAATAGCAAACTACCCGATCCGGCAAAAATTGGAAATAGTGGAAGCTTTTTTAAAAACCCAATTGTTTCTACAATTGCATTTGAGAAAATTCAGAAATCATATCCCAATATCCCGCATTATATCATCAACGAGAATGAAGTTAAAATTCCAGCAGGATGGTTAATTGAAACAACTGGCTTTAAAGGTTATCGCATTGGTGATGCTGGTGTGCACAACAAACAAGCACTTGTACTTGTAAATTATGGCAATGCAAAAGGAATAGAAATTAAAAAACTGTCAGAAAGCATTCAAAAAGAAGTATTTAACATTTTCAATATTCATTTAGAAGCCGAGGTTAATATATTTTAACTTGCATTGTAGAAAAATGAATTATTAATACCTTTGCGCTCCTTTTAAAAATATATTTTTTTTACTATGTTACTTATTTTGTTTTATATATTAATCGGAATTGTTTCTTTTCATTTCTTATACTTTGTTGTGTTGTATAGTAATATAGCTTTTAAGAGTATTACTAAAACAAAGCAAAATACAAGTACAATTCCTGTTTCGCTAATTGTTTATATAAAAGACAATGAAACAGAATTACCTTTTTTTCTAAATAGTTTAATAGAACAAAATTATGCTGCCTTTGAAATAGTTTTAGTAAATAACGCTTCAGAAGATAACAGCTTATCTATATTAGAAGCTTACACCGCTGCCTATCCTTTTATTCGATTGGTAAATGTAGAAAATAACGAAGCTTTTTGGGGCAATAAAAAATATGCCTTAACTTTAGGGATAAAAGTAGCGCGTTTTGATTATTTGTTATTTGTAGAACCTACAGCAACACCAAATAGCAAAATGTGGCTAGCATCGATGTTTGGACAATTTACCTTTAAAAAGAATATCGTAATTGGCCATACAACTATTCAGAAGATAAAAAGAAAATTCAGCAATAAATATGCTCGTTTTTTATTCTTTTTAGATAGTTTGAACAATTTTGCGTGGACAGAAATTCACAAACCAATTCACGGAAATAATTACAATCAAGGATATGCGAAGGAATTGTTTTTTAAAGCAAATGGTTTTATAAATCAAATGAAAATTCAGCAAGGAGAAGAGCAAGAATTTATTCAACAAATTAGCACTTCTTCTAATACAGCAAGTATTTTTTCTGGTGATAGTACAACTATTTTAAATCAGGTATTTGGATGGAAGGCAAACTTTAATAAGCAAACACAAACTAATTTGCTTATTAAAAGGTTAAATATTTTTACGCAATTAAAACTACGATTATACAATTTTAGCACCTTGTTTTTCTATATTGTTTTTACTGTGTTAATTGCCAATTTGTATTATTGGGAAATTGCTGTTGCTCTTTTTGTTATTAGATATCTAATAACCCTTATTTATTATAATAAGTTACTGAAAAAATTTAATGAAAAAGATTTGATTTTGGTATATCCAATTATTGAATTTATTCAAACAATATCTAGCAATTACATTTCGTTTAAACATTTTATATTATTCAGAAAAAGTTGAAAAATAACTCTTTAAGTCATCTTATAGAATTAGCAAAAAAAGACGATCAGTCTGCTTTTACATCACTTTTGAACCTTTTTTGGTCAGAAGTATACGGCTTTACGTTTAAACGAACATTAAACGAAGCTGATGCAGAAGATATTACAATAGAAACATTTTCTAAAGCTTTTAGCAATATTCAAACTTATAATGACGAATATGCGTTTAACACTTGGCTGTTGACCATTGCCAAAAACACTCATATTGATTTAATTCGAAAAAAGAAAAATCTTTCTTTTTTTGATATAAATGACGAGCAAGAAAAGTTTAATAACATAATTGATGACAGCAAAACTATTGAAGAAGAAATTATACGAGAACAAAATTTATTGATTTTTAAAAGCTACATCAAATTATTAAAACCACATTATCAAGAAGTAATTGAATTGCGTTTTTTTCAGGAGTTATCTTATAATGAAATTGCTACGCTTTTAAATGAACCTTTAAATAATGTAAAAATTAAAATCATGAGAGCAAAAAAATTGTTATCTGAAATAATCATTAATCAGATTGACAATAACTTTAATCTCTAAAAATAAAAAAGCCCTTTCAAAAGGGCTTTTTTATTTTTTAATTATTTTCTTCTTGCTTTCTCTGTTCAATAAATTCTCCTAAACTTTTTCCATATTTGTGTTTCATCACTTCTGGCGAAAGAGAATTATATACAGTATCCAAATATTTTATATTTCTATCATATAATTCTGTAAGAGCAATATATGGTGCTACATCGGTATCTTTATTTACTAATGCAAAATTAACTGCATTAAGATACAAACGCCCTGTAAGCCTTTTACTAACCAAATCTAAACTATCTATTTTTGAAGAATTATTTGTTTTTTGAGCTTCAAAAACAGCTACAAGTAAATCATTCTGTCTATCAGTAATTAACGATCTAGATTTTAGATAGTTTTTGTATAATTCATCATTCTTTGAACCTGTAACTTTAGCATCTTTATAGAAACTTTTTAATGTGGTTTCAATCGTCATTTTACCAGGTTCTGCAAAGAAAGAAATTTGATTATCCATAGATTGACTATATCCTCTATCTAAGGTTAAAAACAACATTTCTGGCGAATCTATATGATGATTGAAAACAAAACTAGCGTCTTTTCCTTGTACAATAACAGAATCAATAACTACAAACGAAGTATCTTGCACTTGATGTAAGTACACTTTACCTTGTTTTAGGCCTTCTATTTTTCCTGTAATAGTAAGATTATTATCACCTTTGTTTTCTTTATTACAAGAAACAAAAAACACTGCTCCGATGGCTAATAAACCAGCAATACATTTTTTTATCATATTTATTTGAATAAATCTAATCCAGGAATATTTGGCATGCCATCTTTTGCAGCTGCGGCTAATTCTGCTTCGTTAATATTTGTAGCTTTTTCGATAGCGCGATTTAAAACCATTACCAAATAATCTTCCAACTGGTCTTTATCTTCCATCAATTCTTCTGAAATAGATAAAGAGCGAATTGTTCTATTAGCTGTAAGTGTTACTTCTAATAATCCGTCATTACTTTTTTCGTCAATTAGAATTGTATCCAATCTTTTTTTAGTTTCTTCAATCTTGGCTTGGGTTTCTTGTAGTTTCCCCATCATTCCCATTAAGTCACCGAACATATCAAATATTTTAATTGTTTATGGACAGCAAATGTATTAAAATCTTTGAAGTTTTTTAGAATGAAAAAAGGGTAATGTTTACTATAAAAAATATTTTTTGTTTGTTTTTTCAATGGCAAACAGAAACATTGTTAAGTTGTTAAAAAATTGTTTTGTAGATAACCTTTTGATTATTGTCAATTAAAGTTATTTTTTATGTATTATTATGACAAATACTTTAGTAAAACACATTTATTACATTAATGGTTAAAGATACAAAAGGTAATGTATATCACGGACGTGGAATGGAATTCACTACAGATCAAATTATCACAAATCTTACTTATTATCCAAAAGGACATGTTTTTCAACATATGGCTCCAAACAAAACACCAGGATTAAAGTATACAGCAAAATATCCTATTATTGCT
>JASLED010000030.1 GCA_030151255.1 Flavobacterium sp. | reverse complement strand
GAGGCGAAAAAAGCAATATTTTTTTAAAATTTAAATTATATTTCTTCACCAAGACAAACATTACAAATAAAGAGTAAGATAATATTACGCCTCTATTACAAAAGAAAATAGCATTATAAATTCCATACATTAATAAAATATATAAAAAAAAAATATTTATTTTTTTTGTGCTTGTAAAAATCAAATAAGTAATACCAAAAATTGATGGCAAAATTAAATTAAATCCATAGGTCATATAATCACCAAAGTAATGATATGAATTTAAAGGGTCATTACCAAAAACTAATAATGCAGCTATGCCAAAACATGAAAAAATCTTTAAAAATAAATTAAAATCCTTAATCTTAAAAAAAATTAATATTGGTAATAATCCATTGTAAATAAATTCTTTAAAATAATTTTCTGAGATTAAAGTATCTATTCTTATATAAACATCTATGAAATATAAAAAAGTAATTAATAACGACACAAAAAAAAATTTATCAAAAAACTTTACTCTATAAATAATTAGTAATAATAATAATACAATCACAAAGTGAGTTGTTAATAAAATTGTTGAATTAAATATAGAATAAAAAAGCTTTAAAAAAATAAATCCCCAAAAATATAATGGAAACAATAACTCAGGTTTAAAGAAATTTCGCATGTATGGTTAATAAAATTCTTTTGTAAAAATATTTAAAAAAATAATATGGTGAATTTTTCAGACTCTTACCTAAATATAGTAAAGCATACCTAAACTCTCTATTTTTTAAATTATCAAAAACGATACGTGAATAATGTATTCCATAGATACTTCTTTTTTCACGTTTAGAATACTTTTCAATAATAGGTTTGAATTTATCCAAAAAATAACTTTTCATCTCATGCAACCTTTTACCATACAACGTATTACCTCCATCATTGGGTCCTTGAATAGATAAAGCTAAATCTAAAAAATCAATTTTATATATTTCAAAAAAACGTAACATTAAATCAAAATCTTGATGTCTTTTTAATTTAGTATCAAATCCTTTTAATTTTAAAAGCACATCATTCCTAAACATTAAAGTTGGTGTATATAAAAAAGTCTCCATCTTCAATAGGTTTAAAGTTAAATCTCCTTCTCGATAATCGATTTTCCTATGTTTATCATTTTCTATTTTAGTATAAGAACATAAGCTATTACGACTTACCATAAAGCTCAACTGCTTATCAATCTTATTATTTAAGAAAACATCATCATCATCAAGAAATGCAATATATTTTCCTTTAGAATTAACAATACCAACATTCCTAGAACCACCTCCATGAAGATTTTTTGCATTTACAAATAATTTTATTCTTGAATCATTAAAATCATCAATTATATTTTTTACTTGTAAATTGTAACTAGAACTTACATTATCATCTATTATTAAAATCTCAATATTAGTATAAGTTTGATCAATACAACTCTGAATTGCATTTTGCAAAAGTTCTGTTCTTCTATATGTTGGGATTATTATGGAAACTAATTCTTTCATTATTTAATTCTATATACTGATTTTTACCCTTTAACATCCATTTAATTGCTGTAAAACATGAAGTTTGATTTTTATACAACTTATGTTTTCTAATTATAAATTGCATCATATATATAAAATAAAATCTACCGAAAACAGCATAAGAAAAAGCTCCCTTAGTTTCGAAATACTTTGAATTATAACCATTAAACCAAGTAGATTCTGAAAAATCAACAAAACAAATCGCTACTGGATAATAATATATTTTAATTCCTTTATCAATACATTGTTTAAGAAGAATATTTTCCTCACCACTATTAAAAAAAGCTCCAGCACCAAAAAGTGTATCAAAAGTAATTTTATTTAAAATAAAAACACTGCGCTTAAAAGTCATTCTAACAGAATCAACTTTAAGTGATTTTAACAAATTTACATTTGTTTTATTATTAGCCAATGGTTTACAAACTCTAACTTTATCATTTGTTTCGAAATCAAATATTATAATATCAGAATCAGTATCATTATACGCTTCTAATATATTCTCTAAATAATTTTCACTTAACACTATATCATCATCTGCAACAAGGCAAATCTCATTTTGACATGAAGCTATTGCTAAATTTCTACTATTACTTAAACCTGTTTTAGATGAAAACACAATTTTTGATTTATTTTCTAAAACATGTTCCTCATCAACACCACACTGATTTACAACAATAAACGAACATCTTATTTTCATTGTATTGACTAAATCGACACATTGTTCATAAGTTTTATTCATAGTTGCAATCAAAACACAAACATCTTCCTTGCTGTAAAAAAATTTTTCTTTCATTATATTATAATCTAGCATCCACTATACCTCTATCCAAACAAGCTTTAGTATCAAACACAACAGCATTGGATGCCATTAAATCTTTTAACTCTAATGTTAAAAACTCTTTGTGTGCTACTGCAATAATAACTGCTTCGTATTTTTTTGCTTTAGGCAGTTCGCTTTCTATTTGAATACCGTATTCATGCATTACTTCATCAGCGTTTGCCCAAGGATCGTAAATATCTACATTTACTCCGTATTTTTTTAATTCTTTATAAATATCAGCCACTTTTGTGTTACGCACATCTGGGCAGTTTTCTTTAAACGTTACTCCAAGAATTAAAGTATTTGCCCCTTTAATGTGCAAATCTTTCTCAATCATTAATTGAATGGTTTTTGAAGCCACAAAAGAAGCCATACGATCGTTTACACGACGACCAGATAAAATTACCTCTGGATGATAGCCTAGTTGTGTAGCTTTGTGTGCTAAATAATACGGATCGACCGAAATACAGTGTCCGCCTACTAAACCTGGTTTATATTTTAAGAAATTAAATTTAGTTCCTGCAGCATCCAAGACATCATTGGTATCAATACCTACTTTGTCAAAAATCAAGGCTAATTCATTGACAAACGAAATATTGACATCGCGTTGCGCATTTTCAATCGCCTTAGAAGCTTCTGCTACTTTTAGCGAAGGTGCTAAATGCGTACCTGCTTTGATAATTGTTTTGTATAATTTATCAATTTCCTGAGCAATTGCTGGTGTGCTACCTGAAGTTACTTTTACAATTGTAGTTAACGTATTTACTTTATCGCCTGGATTGATACGCTCTGGTGAGTAGCCTACATAAAAATCTTCGTTGAAGGTTAATCCAGAAAATTGTTCTAATAATGGTACGCAAACCTCTTCTGTACAACCAGGATACACTGTTGATTCGTAAATTACAATATCTCCTTTTTTAAGTACTTTTCCTAACATGGTTGAAGCACCTCTTAAAGGTTTTAAATCGGGTGCATTGAACTCATCTATTGGAGTTGGAACAGTAACGATATATACATTTGCAGTAGCTAATAAATCTAAATCATAAGAAGCTTGATATCCTTTTTGAAAGCCGTTATCTTTAGCGATAGCAATAGATTGGTTTAATTGAATTAAATCAGCCTCTAACGTATGATCTTCTCCTCTATTTAACTCCTCTACTCTTTCTTTATTAATATCAAATCCAATAACTGGATAATGTTTAGAAAATTCAATAGCCAATGGTAATCCTACATATCCTTGACCAATAACTGCAATTTTATAATCTACTTTCATAAGGTTTATTATC
>JASLED010000008.1 GCA_030151255.1 Flavobacterium sp. | reverse complement strand
TTGCAGTACAAATATCCTAATTCGAGTAAAGTTTCTTTTGTATACGAATTTCCATTTAACCTAAATTCTGGATGAATATAATTAATAATAGTATTATTCATAAATATAAATTATTCTACTTTGCCAAACAAACGATTTTTCTAATCTGCCCAACTATATTTCTTTGCGAAAAAATACATCATAATTGGATATGAAATAATTACTGGCCAAATAAATTCATAAATACTTGACTGATTTGGATCTCCAATATTTAAAAACAAAGAATTGGTCTGAAAGGCTGTCCAATTAGACGTTACCAACAACGCACCTATTAAATTATTTGCTGCATGAAAACCAAGTGCCAGCTCCAGGCCTTTATCCATAAGCGTTATAATACCCAAAAACAAACCTGTACCGATATAATATACCATAATAGTACTTCCTATTACTTCTACTTCCGGATTTGCCATATGCATAACACCAAATAAAATAGATGTAACTATTAAGGCCACTGCCCTGCTTCTTGTTGCTAAACCAATGCCTTGCATTAAATAGCCACGGAAAAAAAATTCTTCAAAACTGGTTTGTATTGGTATTAAAATAACAGCTATGCAGAAGAAAACAAGAAAAGGAATTAACTCAAAATTCCACACAAAATCTTGTGGACTCAATAAATAACTGATTAGAAAACCAATGAAAACAAAAAGCATTTGAGCCATAAACCCAACCATAAATCGCTTACTATCAACTCTATTTCTAGACGTTGTTAAACTATGTAAACTTTGTTTATGCACAAATAAAACCCATATAAACAACATTATTAAAAATATTGCAAAAGGAATAATTACTTGAAAAAATGCTAAATTCTTTCCTAATTCGTTAACTTGAGAATTCATCATTTCTTTCACAGAAATTGACGAATATTTAATAATTAACCAATTTAAGCCCATAAGACCTAAATAAAATAACGAAAATGGCAAATAATAAATTAGTCTAATTTTTTTATTTGTATGAACAAGTTGATCGATGTATTGCATTTTTCAAAAAAACATTATATTTGAATCCAAACCTTATTGATAATGATAACAATATACCACAATCCTCGTTGTAGTAAATCCAGAGAAAGTATTGCTTTTATGGAAGAACAAGGAGTAGCCTACAAAATTATAAAATATTTAGAAGCTAATCTTACTCAAGATGATATTAAAAGTCTTCTGGCTAAATTAAATTTTAGTCCAATTCAATTAATTAGAACAAAGGATGCTTTTTGGCAAGAAAATTTTGAATCAAAAACACTAACAGACAATGAATTAGTAGATTTAATGGCTACTTATCCACAACTTATCGAACGACCAATTGTTATAAATGGTTCAAAAGCAATTGTAGCAAGACCCACACAAAAAATACTTGAAATACTATAATTAACTGTTTTTTAACAATTACGGATTAAACCTATTTCTTTATTTATAGTCTAATATTCTTAAAAAATAAACTATCAATGACTATAATGAAAAAACAAACCTTTCCACCGATTTTGCTACTATTGTTAATGTTTTTTACAACAATAGCAACAGTAGCTCAAAATCGTTCTACTGTAACTGGCACCGTAATTGAAGCATCCTCTCAGCTCCCTTTAGAATACGCTAGTATTTATGCTCAAAACGAAAAAAATGCTTCTATTATTTCTGGCGCAATGACAGATAATAAAGGACATTTTACATTTACAGTTCCAGATGGCACGTACTTTATTAAAATAGATTTTCTAGGCTTTAAAACTTTAGAAATAAAAAATATTGTTGTTGATGGCGATACTAAATTAGGTCCATTAAAAATTCAGGATGATACGCAAATGCTAGACGAGGTTACCGTTATTGCTGAGCGCTCTACCGTTGATATTAAATTAGACAAAAAAATATACAACGTTGGTCAGGATATGATTGTAAAAGGCGGTACTGCTGCTGATGTACTAGACAATGTTCCGTCTGTTATGGTTGATAGTGAAGGTACCGTAAGTTTACGCGGTAACGAAAATGTAAGAGTTTTAATTGATGGTAAACCAAACGGTTTGGCTAGCAACATTCAAGAAGCTATGCGTATTATTCCGGCAGAATCTATCGAAAAAGTTGAAGTTATTACTAATCCGTCTGCTCGCTATGAAGCTGAAGGCGGAGCTGGTATTATCAATATTATTTTGCGAAAAGGAAAAGCAATGGGAGTAAACGGCAGCATTACTGGTACAATTGGAGATCCAAGAAACAATGAAATAAGTGGAATGTTTAACCTTAGAAGTGAAAAGTTTAATTTCTTTACCAACATTGGCTATAGAAATAACGAAACAAAAGGTTATAACTTAAATGACAATACATATTTTGATAAAAACACTGGCGATATTCAGCAAAGGATTTACGAATACAGAGATAATAATAGAAATAGAAAAGGCGGCAATGGAACGTTTGGTTTAGAATGGTTTCTTACTCCATCTATTAATTGGACAAATACCGTAACCGTTAGAAAAAATACAGGAACCAGCCCCAACACTGTAGACTACGATTACTATACAAATAACAATGATTTCTTGTACAATCGCTTCAGACATGAAAACAAAAATACAAACCGTACAAGCGTTGATTACACAACAACTTTCGAGAAAAAATTTGATCAAAAAGGTCATAATTTAGTTTTAGAAGCTAACATTTCTCAAGAAAGAGATCACGAAAATGCCCTTATTACAGATAATAATCAGTATTTAAATCAATTTTCTAAAGAAAGAACTATAAACGGTGAACAAAGTAAAAATGGTTTAGTAAAATTAGATTATACCTTACCAATTAGCGAAAACAGTAACTTTGAAGCAGGTTATTTAGGTACTTTTAAAGACAATAATTCTAGTTTTATACTTGATAAATTAGAAAATAACGCTTGGATACAAGACAATACTTTTTCTAATGACTTACAATACAAAGAATATATTAATGCCCTGTATGCTCAATATGGAGGAAAAATTACTTCAAACTTAAACTTTATGCTAGGTTTAAGATGGGAAGATTCTAACATACACGTAAATCAATTGGCTACCAACGATTTCAATAATAAAAAATACAATGACTTTTTTCCAAGTGCTTTTTTAAACTATGAAATAAATGAAAGCACGAATACAAGTATTAGTTATAGCAGACGTTTAACAAGACCTCGCGGATACTTTTTAAACCCATTTTCTAATTATACAAGTAACATCAACTTTTTTCAAGGAAATCCTAATTTAGATCCTTCAAAAACAGATGCGATTGATTTAGGTTTTATGAAACGTTGGACTGGATTTACAGTGAACGCTTCTGTATATTATAATCGTACAACAGATACTTTTCAATTTGCAAGAAGAATTGCTGGAGAAACTGCTGATGGAACACCTATTTCTATTAGCTCGCCAATTAACTTAGCTACAGAAACTCGTTACGGATTAGATCTTACAGTAAATTACACTCCTTTTAAATGGTGGAGATTAAATGGTAACTTCAACCTTTATGAAAGTAAAACAAGAGGAGAACATACATTTACTTTGCTAGATGGTTCAACCGAAACTCAAAACTTTGATAAAGATGCTTTTGCTTGGTTTGCTAGACTTACCTCTAGAATTACTTTACCTTACAAAATTGATTGGCAGTTGAATGGAATGTATAGAGCTCCTTACAATACTGCACAAGGTAAAGTTTTGGGTAACTTATCTGGAAATATTGCATTGAGCAAAGATTTATTTAAAGACAAAGCAACTGTTACATTTAATATAAATGATATTTTCAACTCTCGTAAAAGAGAGATGGATTTAATATTACCTCAAACTTATTCGCACAGTGAAATGCAATGGAGAGGAAGACAAATAAACTTATCTGTAACTTATAGGTTTAATCAAAAGAAAACCGATCGTTCAAAATCACGTCAAAATACGGAAAGAGCTGGCGGAGATATGGAAGCTGGTGGAGAAATGATGTAATAAAAAAAGAGGAAGCCTAACAAGCTTCCTCTTTTTTATTTTAGTTTAATTTCGTTTTTTAATTCTTCTTCACAAACTTTATTTTTTTGGTTATTTTTCCGTCATTCAATATTAACCAATACATACCTTTTGCCAAATGTCGCACATCAATTTTATAATGATTTACTAAAAATTCAGCATCAATTTTCAACACTTTTCCAGATGAATCAATTACCGAAAAAGTAAGATATTCATCAATCATTAAATACATAAAATCAGATGTTGGATTGGGATAAATAGCAAAATCGATCGAATCAAAATCCTCAATACTCAATGTTTCTATCACAACTTTTTTATTTACCTCATAAGTTTCTCCACATTTAGTAATTTTTAATGTAACGATAAACTCACCAATTTCGGTATAAGGATGAGTTGGGTTTTCATCATTAGAAGTATTTCCATCTCCAAAATCCCACGATATTTCATCTGCCTTGCTACTTATATTCTTAAATTCTACTGTAGAAGAATCTGTAATTGTATAATTAAAATCAACCTTTGTAGTATCTTCTAAATAACTCCAACTATCTAACTGATCATAAACAATTTGTTTTACAATACTTTTTAAAATAGTTGCATCTGTTGAAGATAAACTTCCATTAAAAGTTATCAATGTAGGATCTTTTTTAAATATCATTGTATAAAAAGTATATGCTGCTGCCATTGAACCTAAATAAGAAGGATGAGATTCATCTGTATCATATAGTTCCATCAATGGATATTGTTGACGAATAGTTCTCCAAACTCGTCCTACTGGTGAAACAACTCCTTTATTATCTTGAGCTAAACGCATATATGCGCTATACAATCTATCATCCATAGAAGTATAAGTACACATATAAGTAACACCTCCATTACAATTTACCTTATCTCCATTTTTATATCCCCAAGTCATGTAAAACATCACTTTAGCACAATCGCTCGAATTTTTAATTTTTGTGCTCAAATTAGCTGCATAAGGAAAAGTATAACTATCGTGTAAAGCAGGACGTTGACTTTGATCTTGTAATATTACATAATCCCAATTTCCTGTTGCAATTGTATTAGTAACATTTGTATCATTCATATGATTTTGTAACGCAGCTCCTCCAGACGCAGTAGTTTGATAAATCAAAATATCATTAGTCGACTGAGCTACCTGACTAACTAATAAAGGTAAATCATTATAATAAGTATAACTATTTCCTATGAAATAAACATTCTTGGTTTGTTGTCCAAAAGAAATACTACTATAAATAAGTAGATAAATTAATAAGTAGAAGTGTTTCATTAATTGTTAGTTTTATAATTGTCTTGAAAAATACTAAAAATATGTTAACAAAAAATACCGTATGTTAAAAAAACATTCAACATTAATAATAAAACACAAAAAATAAATAATTTCAATAAAAATAACTAGATTATTTTGATATAATTATCAGTAAGTAAACTAAATGAGTATGCATTTTTATCTATTCTAAAATTAGGTTTTTATATAGATGATGTATTTATTGAATCATATGTTTGGTATGAAAAAAAATTGAATACATAATGATTATAAACACATGTATCAACGTTACCAACTTACTTATGTTGCAGAAGGTTATCAGTATTTTCATATCAAACAAAAATATATCTCGTTCCGCAAAATCATGTTATTTGGATTCCGTCAAACGTAAAGCACCACGCTACTTCAGAAGCTAAAACAGTTAATTTAATGACTGTATTATTTAAATCGGTTTCTGATCAAGATTTTCATATAGATATTCACATCTTTTCTGCTCCGCCTGTCTTGAAAGAAATGTTGTTATACGCCCACAAATGGAATAAATTATTAACCGAAGATGAAGAACAAATTTATTTTTTAAAAGCAATGCTGCAAAGTTTACCACATTTTTGTAATGAAATTGAATTTTCAAAAATTCCTGTTCCTACTGATTTTCGTTTGAAACCTGTTTGTAATTATATAAATTCAAATTACCAGTCTAGCTTTGATATTAATAACCTTGCTGAAATGGCACAAATGTCTGTACGTAGTTTGCAACAAATATTTAAAAATGAAACAGGTATCACACTACAAAAATATATGCAATTAATACGTATTCTGAAAAACATTGAATTCATTTAAAATAAACAATACACACTGAGTAAGATAGCTTTAAAAGTAGGATAAAAAAGTTTATCGGATTTCACTTCTTCCTATTTTTCTATAATGAAATCAAAACCAAAATTAAAAAAATGAGTTAATTTTATGTATCAATCGATGGGGATATAGTAGTTCTACTACTATCCACAATATTTTTTTATTGTTTCGCTATTCATGCTTAAATAATCTTAATTTAAGACAAAATATTTCGTTATACATGAGATTACATTTATTAAATAATTAATCTATAAATATTTAATTATATTAGTGGCAAATTTGACGACTCGAGCGCAGCGAACAGATGAAATAAATGCGTATATAAGTGTTGTTTTACGAAACTATACCATGTTTTGTTTCGTGAAACAACAATGTTAGCCGTCAGTTTATCACAAACTTCATCAATAT
Source organism: Flavobacterium sp. (assembly GCA_030151255.1). Classification (GTDB taxonomy): domain Bacteria; phylum Bacteroidota; class Bacteroidia; order Flavobacteriales; family Flavobacteriaceae; genus Flavobacterium. Next base: position 70,016 of record JASLED010000008.1, on the reverse strand, counting down.
CAAACTATGTATTCTAAAATAAAAAGTTTTTTCGCCTTTGTAGGAATAGTTTTACTGACGTTTGAGATTTATTCTTACGTTCAAAGTGAATTAATAACTCAGAAATATTGGGATAACATTTCGAAAGTTAAAGTTGGAATGTCTTTAAAGCAAGCACGGCAAATTATTGGAGACGCAAAATATGAATATTGGACTCAAGATAATAAATCCGGTGAAATAATTATTTCTCAAAATAACAAAGGAGAAATCTTTTATGCGGTTGAATATGATATGCTTTTCGGAGCTTCAGATAATCCGAAAGTTTATTTTGATCCCCAAACATTAATAGTTACAGAAGTATTTAAAGGAGAATAAAAAAAACGAACGACTAACAAAGGTTTTGCAAGATTGCGGGTTTTGGGCTTAATTTAAAGTTGGTTTTGTATCTTTGAATTCAGTGTTAAACCGAAAGTTTCAGCTTCTTTAGTCCGAAACTTAGCAAATCACAGGCACGTTATAGCCAATTTTTGGACCGCAACACCGCAACAGAACTAACAGACAAAATATGCCTTTTACATTTTCGCATCCAGCAATCATTTTACCTTTGACATACTTGCCTAAAAAATGGTTTTCGTTGACTGGACTTGTAATTGGAAGTTTAACACCAGACTTCGAATATTTTTTACGGATGAGAATTAAAAGCAATTATAGCCATACACTTGACGGTTTATTTTGGTTTGACTTGCCTTTAGGTATTTTACTTGCTTTCATTTTTCACAATATCGTTCGCGATAGATTGTTCGAAAATTTGCCTACATTTTTTAAATCAAGATTATTTGTGTTTAAACAGTTTGAGTGGAACGGATATTTTAAAAAAAATTGGTTTGTAATTGTAATCTCAATTCTTATTGGTACAAGCTCACATATACTTTGGGATAGTTTTACACACGACGATGGTTACTTCGTTCGAACTATTCCAACACTGACAAACACAATCGAATTATTTGGTAAACAAATTCCATTTTTAAAAATTCTACAACATTCATCCACTTTAATTGGTGGACTTGTAATTGCTTCTGCTATTTATAAACTTCCAAAAAACAAAATTGTAAATAAAAAGATAAACTTAAAATATTGGTTAAATTTCACTGTTTTGACTTTAGCAATAATTGCAGTTAGGCTTTTAAGCGGACTTGATATCAAACAATTCGGAAATGTAATTGTAATAGTTATTTCTGCAATACTAATTTCGATAATCTTGACATCATTAGTAACAAAAACAAATAAAAGCTAGCTATAATAACTAAGCTTTAGCTTCGCTCAATCGGCAAACCTCTAGTTGTATTGCTCAATAGCCTAAATAAGAGTAAATCCTTTTGGTAGTTTCGCAATATCTAAATCTTTAGGATTAGCACCTTGAATTAATGATTTCATCTGACGTATCTGTAAGGTTTTAAACAGTCTCTTTCTTATTATTTATAGCTATTTTTATGGTGCGGGTTTATCATAAACTACAACTCCCATAGTTGTATTCATCTTTCCCATATACAAAACCTTACCATTGTTAAGAAGAACTACATAATACATTGGAGTATAGATATCTTGAATACTTTCTGAAAAATATATTCTATACGTATAATCATTTAAAGTCATTATATAATCATTTACCATCTCATGATACACTTCATTGAAATTATCTACTTTTTCAATTGCATCATATCTAAATTCAGCAATACCTAAACCTGAAGGAACATAAGTTGGAGGCTCTATAATGAGATCTATCGTCTTCTTTAAATAATCATGCAAATAAATATCTAATGCTTCTGTTGCTTTTTGTACAATATAATTTTCTCTTTCACTTAAAGTCAATTTCCTTAAATTTATTTCTTGAGCATTTAATTTCCTAAATGATATTATTGCTAATAAAATAAATAATACTCTTCTCATAAATTATCTTCTTTAAAATTACTTAAAAAAAATTAAGTACAAGTTTAGCATATTTATGTTTAGTAAAAACAATAGTAATGATTAAATAATAATTGGAAGTAAAGCTGTTGGATTTAAAGTACCTATAAAAGTTAAAAAACTCACTAACAGTAATAAAGAAAGCAGGGCAATTGTAGTTCAAATAATAAAACAAAAAAACTCAAACAACTGACATACAGTTATTTGAGTTTTTAAAATGTGATCCAATCAGGATTCGAACCTGAGACCTACTGCTTAGAAGGCAGTTGCTCTATCCAGCTGAGCTATTGGACCCTTTTAATCTTTTGATTAAAACCGATAAAAGCAGCATTAGTTACTGTTTTTAACGGTGCAAATATATTGCTTTTTAAAACGATATTCCAAGATTTATTTCATAAAAAAAATAAAAAAAACTAATCAATTAATATAAAGCTAATTAGCTATAAAATGTTGTAAATATCCAAGTAATCATTTTTTAAAATCAGAGAAATTACAGTGCATTAACGTTATTCAACTGTAGCTTGGTATAAAATAGAAACACAAATTTCTATTTCTTCTTCTGTTAGATGGGCAAAGCCAAGGCGCAATGCCGAAATTTCTTTATTCCGATACAAAAGAGTTGTTGGAATATATAAATCATTTAACATACACAAGGCTCTAACTCGCATTAAATTGACCGGAAAATGAAAAACTATCCACAACGCTAAATCTCCCTCTGGAAGCGAAAAAGTTATTTTATCTTCAAAATATTGTTTTAAAATTTTACTAAAAAACAATTGTCGTTGATAATAAATAGCATTCACTTTTTTTTGATGTCGAAACAAAAGTCCTTCTTCAATCAACTCTGATAAAGTTTGTTCTGAAAAATAAGACATATTCATTCCTATCAATTGATTCATTTTCTTTAATTCAGCAATTAAATTTACTGGCGCCACCACTACTCCATTTGCAAAATCGGTAGAAAGTATTTTTCCAATTGAACTTACGTAGATTACCATTCCATTTGCATCATTGCTAATTAATGGTAAGTTTGGATTATTTTGATAATAAAAATCAAAAAAAGAATCATCTTCCAAAATAATAAATCCATATTTTTCTGCCAATTGAAGCAATTTCATCCTTCTTTGTATGCTTAATGAATGGGTTGTTGGATAGTGATTATTGGTATTTAGATAAACCATTCGGATAGTTTGTTGTTGACAAGCTTTTTCGAGTGCTTGTACATCCATTCCATCTTTGTCTACAGGAATTTTACAAATTGTTGCTCCTGTTGATTGAATAATCATATTGGCTTCGTAATAACTATATTCACCCACAATTACAAAATCATTTGGCAACAACAACAATTTTGCAATTAGATAAATTGCTGTTTTTTCGCTATTTGTTGTTAATAAATTATCTGTCGAAATTTGTATGTTTCGAGTTAAATTCAAATAATTTACTAACTGTTTTTTATAAGTGTTATTTGCATGATTATATGCTGGATCAAAATGAGCAATTTTCTTTTTTCGCTTCAAATTAGCGCTAAATAATTGCGCTGTTTGTTCGGTTAATACCAAACGAATATCAGGTGTTCCATCAGTAAAATAATACTTACATTTATGTTCTTGTAAATTATCATCAAACAAATTGCTTTTTACAAACGAATAACCAGTTGTGTTATTATAATTGATTTTTTTTGCGCTAATAGTAAGCTGATGTTGTGCATTTTGTGCAAAAGATCCTTTATTTGGAATACTCTTTATCCAGCCTTGAGTAATTAACTCTTCAAAACCAGCAACAACTGTATTTCGATTAATATTTAATAATTCAGCCAATTTTCTTGTTCCAGGAAACTTTGTACCAATAGGAATAATACCGCGCTGAATGGCATTGCTTAATTGATTAGCAAGTTGCATGTAAATTGGCGTTGACGATTTTTTTTCGATCTGAATTAATCGATTATAAGGTATTTTACTTGACGACATTTTGCGATACAAACAATTTTGAAGAAATAAAAGTAAACATTAATTCAAGTTATTAAAAAATAGATGTCATCTCTTTTGTTGAAAATACATAAGTATATTGTGCAACACTGCGAGCGCCAAAACTTTCTTTCCAATAAATTAATCCTTTATTTAGCGTTTTATCAGTAATATTGCTGCTTCCAAAATCAAAAAAATCAACCTTATTTTTATATTTTTCTAATAAATTATATATTAAAAAATCAAGTGCTCCTTCTCTATTTCCTTCATCTAAACCTGCTATATATTGAAGATGCACTACATTTTTGTTTTCAAAAATAGTTGTACCTGCCATTATTTTTCCATCAACATTAAATACATTAAATTGTTTTATATTTTGAGGAAAACTTTGCATTAAATAATTCATTTCTTCCATTGTATGCACAGGTATATTATCATACTTACTTTGCAAACGTGGCACTAAAATAGTTTGCCAAAACAAATTGGCATTTTTTTCTTCTTTTATATAAAATTTATTCTTTATTCCTTTGTTAATCATTCGTTTTCTATTTTCATTCATATGAAACGGAATTCTAAAATCTATAGAAGAAAGCAATTGTACACGAGCTGTTTTTTGAGCAAATGCAAAATTGAAAAATGCTAATTCTTCAGAAAAATTGGAGCTATAAATTGAAGGGATTGAATTAATTTCTATTTCTAAAATGTTTTGTTTGTTGCAATACAAAAAAATTGCTTTTAAGATATTTTCATAGGTAGTTAAACTAACTTCGGGCAAGCATATAATTCCTCCATACGACAATCCTTTGTGGCTGTATAAAACATTGTTGCTTAAATGAGCAGGAAGCACAGCTACTATTTCGTTTTTTTCTAGAACAAATAAAGAAAAATCTTGAAATCGATCTTGATGATAATCCATAAAATTGCGGTAAAACAAAAAGCTTGAATTTTTTGCTTTTAAAATAAATTCATCCCATTTTTTTTTCTGTGCAACGTTGTAACGAAGTATTTCCAATCGACCCAATTTTTTATAAAACTAATGTATCTAAGAGTTAAAAGTAAGAATTATATTTGGCAATAAAGCAACTTTACGCTTTTGTAACTGTCTGAGGTTAAAAAATTTTGTATGTTTGTTTTTTTGTGTATCTTACCTTTGTTTAAAACAATTATAAATAATAATCTAAACTAATGATAAACAAATACTTGTCAAAGAGTTTGCTTTTTGCATTGCTTACTCTTTCTGTAGGCCAAGTAAGTTATGCTAATATAAATACTTATTCTTCTTCTTTTTTTGAAACAAACAACGATCAGTTTCCTATTTATACTCCTTTAGATAGTTACGGAACTTTTTTTTTAAGTATAGATTCAACAAATCGTTTAACTGAAAAAGAATTTTTATCAAACATAAATGATTTCTTTCGTTTTTCTGATCACAATTCATTCGTTCAAATTGATCAATTTACAGATACCAATAAAATTACACATACAACTTATCAGCATTTTGTAGGTAAATATGCTGTAGAAGGTCAGATGTTTATTGTACATAGCCACAACGGTATTGTAAAAAATGTAAACGGTACAATTATAAATATCGAAAATAAGAAAAGTAGATATAGCTTAAAATCAGCAGTAAATCAGAAACCAAGCATAGATAAAGATAATGCAATACAAATAGCGTTTACAGCCAATAAAATTACAACTTCTAAAACTGATTTTACAGAACCTGTAGAAACTGTTTTTGTAAAATCTAGCGATTCTGAACCTATATTCATGTTATCGCATAAAGTAAGAGTTGATAATTTAATATCAAACTTTATTAGTAAAGAAGTTTATGTAAGCGTTGAAGATGGAACAATTGTAAACGAAATAAGCCTTATTCCTCATATCGATGCTAAAGGAGATGGTTTTTATAGAAAAAACTTAAAGTTTGATGTTAGTTTGGTAAATGGAAAATACCAAATGGTAGATCAAGAAAGAAGAATAATAACGTATGACGCAACAGATGCTACAGACGTATATGATATTTATTCGAATAAATTAGATCCTGCTTCGTATTCGTCTACTTCATTTCCAAAAAGTACAAATAACGATGTTCAATGGGGACTAACAAAAACCTATGATTATTATAAACAAGTACACAACAGAAGCAGTTATGACAACCGAAATGGCTATATAAGAGGTTATAACAATCCTGTAATTTTTAACGGAGATTCTTCTGGTTTTCCATTTAATGCAGTTGCCTTAAGCTCGCCATATAATATGGTGGTTTTTGGAAATGGAGATGGTAACTATATGAATCCACTTACAACACTAGATGTGGTTGGGCATGAATTTTCTCATCTTGTAATTAATTATAACGGAAGAGGCGGTTTAAAATACCAAGGAGAATCTGGAGCATTGAATGAAAGTTTTGCAGATATTTTTGGTTCGTCAATTGAACATTATTCAGTAACAGATGCCAATTGGACAATGGGAGAAGGTATTCAATTAGGTTTTACCTATTCTTACATCAGAAATATGCAAAATCCGAAAGAAAACAACTTACGCAGTGAACAACCAAATACTTATAAAGGACAATATTGGGCAAGCACTGGTATCGGGGCAGCCGATGCCGGTGGCGTACACACAAATAGTGGTGTTTTAAACTATTGGTATTATTTATTGGTAGAAGGTGGCACAGGAGTAAATGACATCGGAAATGATTATACTGTTTTTGGAATTGGAATAGAAAAAGCAGAAAAAATTGCTTATTCAGTTCTTACAGGATATTTAACTGCAAACTCTCAATATGCAAGTGCTTATAATGGAGCATTATTAGCTGCAGAAACATTATATGGAAAAAACAGTGATGAATATGATGCAGTTTATGATGCATGGTATGCTGTTGGTTTTGGTGAACGTCGTCCGAATATGGGGAAAAAGAAATATGATATAATTGAAAATAATTATGTTATGTATCCAAATCCTGTTGTAAACGGAGAATTAACCGTACTTACAAGAGATGAAAAAGCTACCGTTACATTTTACAACATGATTGGACAAAAAGTATCAGATGTTTTTGAAGTTGAAAAAGGAGAAACAAAACTACAAATCAGCCACTTAAGCACAGGCAATTATATTGTTGTTTATGAAGTTAACGGCAAAAAAGTAAAAGAAAATATAATAGTTAGATAAGCAATAAACCAAAATATTATACTACAAACCACTTTCTCATTTATTTTGAAAGTGGTTTTTTTATGCATTTATATTACAAAAAAAAGCTATTTTAGAATTGCTTATTCTCAAAACAAAAAATCAACAACCATGGAAGTAAATAAAATAAATATTATCGAAACTTGGAGCAAAGCTAAAATTTTAGGTGAAGAAACTTGGGATATTACTTTATTTAAACATACTGAAAAAGGTAGAAATGATTTGATAGATCCTCATAAACATGATTTTTATTTGATTTTTTTTGTAGAAGAAGGATATGGAATACACGAAATAGATTTTAAACAATATGAAGTTCAACCGCTTCAAGTACATTTTTTACGTCCACAACAAGTACATTATTGGAAGTTATCAAGTAATACAATTGGTTATCAACTCATGTTTTCTAACAGTACAATTAACTTATTAAGTGGTTTAAGTATATTTCCTTTTTTTCAATTGGACGTTCCTCCTGTTTTAAAATTAAACCAAAAAGAATATCAATCTTTAAAAATAGAATTAGATAGTTTACACGAATTATTGCTCCAACATGAAAATATCGATCAAGAAATAAGCATTTTGCAGTTCTTTTTATTACTTAAAAAGATTCAAAAATATTACACCGCTTTATATTCAACTTTAGTTCAAAAAACAACAGATCCTAAAATTCAAGAATTTAAACATTTTTTAGAAAAACATTTTACCGAAAACAATCAAGTAACGTTCTATGCTGATAAGCTCAATATCACAGCCAACTATCTAAATATTAGATGCAAGAAAAAATTAGGAGTTACAGCCAGTGAAATTATTCAACAGCGAGTAATTCTAGAAGCTGAGCGTTTACTAATAACAACCAATATGTCGGTCAAAGAAATAACCTTTGCCTTGGGCTTTTCTGACACAGGATATTTCAATCATTATTTTAAAAAGAAGAGGAATAAAACACCAGGCCAGTTTCGTTCGAGTTATAATATTTACAATAAAGAATAGCATATGTATATTCGTTTTCTATTTGTTGCGCCCTACTTTTGTATCAGTAAGAAATGATGAAATTGAAAAACATGATGAAAAAAATAACTTATTGGTGTATTACTGTTTTAACACTAAGTGTTACAACTACGTTGTTAGCAAGTTGTAATTCAGATAATTTAAAAAACGAAAAAAATAGCATGACAACAACTACAGAAAAAGATTTGTTTAAGGCAATTGAAACAAATAATTTATCGGCTATAAAAGAATTAATTGAATCTAAAAGCATCAATATCGAGATTAAAAACTCAAAAGGAGAAACTCCATTAATGCGAGCAGTTTATTTAAAGCATAACAAAATTGCTTTTTATCTAATAGAAAAAGGTGCAAATGTAAATACGCAGGATAATATATTAAACAGTCCGTTTTTATATGCCGGAGCAGAAGGTAACTTAGAAATAGTACAAAAAGCATTGCAACATGGAGCAGATTTTACTGTTTTTAATCGATATAACGGAACAGCTTTAATTCCAGCTGCAGAAAAAGGACATTTAGAAGTAGTAAAGCTATTGGTTACTACTCCTAATTTTCCAATTAATCATGTAAATCGCTTAGGATGGACCGCTTTGATGGAAGCCATCGTATTAAGTAATGGTGACGCCGTGCATATTGATATTGTAAAAGCTTTAATTGACGGCGGTGTAGATGTAAACATTGCGGATTTTGACGGTAAAACGCCTCTATATCATGCTAAAAATAGAGGTTATAATGAAATAATTAAACTATTAGAAACAGCAGGAGCTCATTTATAAAATGAATAGAAAAGAATTTTTAAATATAGCAACTATGGCAACTGGAGGATTATTTTTAGGAGGTTCTTCATTAGCAAAGTCTGAAGACAAATTACTAAAAGACCAAATAAATAAAACAAATGAACTTATAATTGTCAATGCACTTTTAGAAGAAGGATTTGTTTATAATGACAACGCACAAGTTAAAGCAACCAAAACAGGATTATATGATATTCATATTAAAAATGGTATTATAGAATCAGTTGTTGCGTCAAACAAGGTTAATTACTCACTGCCTATCTTCGATGCCAAAGGTTTGTTATTACTTCCTGCCTTACGAGATATGCATATTCATATTGATAAAACTTTTTATGGCGAACCTTGGAATGCAGAACCGTTGAACCGAAAAACAGTAAAAGATATGATTGATTTGGAACGAGAAATTCTTCCAAATTTATTATTGCATTCAACCCAAAAAGCAGAATTAGCTATTGATTTGATGAATAGCAAAGGAACATATTTTGCCAGATGCCAAACAAACATTGAGCCAACAAGTGGATTAAAAAGTTTAGAAAACTTGCAAAAAGCATTAGCTAACAAAAAAGATTATATCCAATCTGAAATAGTAGCTTTTCCGCAACACGGTATTTTATATTCTGATTCAGAAGGTTTATTGAAAGAAGCTGCTCAAATGGGAGTTGATTTTATTGGAGGTTTGGATCCAACAACGGTTGATAACAACATGAAAAAATCGCTTGACATTATGTTTCAGATTGCTTCAGATTACAACAAAGGAGTTGATATTCATTTACACGAAAGCAAAGCTACTGGTTTGGCAGCAATAGCCTATATGATTGAAAAAGTTAAAGAAAACAAGGCATTGCAAGGTAAAACTTTTATTAGCCATGGATTTGCGCTTGGGCAATTGGAAGCAGACGAAACAAAAGTAATTTTTGAACAATTAGCTGAACTTAATATTGGAGTAATATCTACCGTTCCAATAGGAAAAAGAATAATGCCTATTCCTGCATTTTATGAATACAATATTCCGATTATGACCGGAACAGACAGCATAATAGATCATTGGTCGCCATTTGGTTCTTGTGATATGCTTGCAAAAGCCAAATTATGTGCAGAACTATATGGATGGACAAATGAATTTACATTGAGTAGAGCTTTGCGCATTGCTACAAAAGATGAAATAATTCCATTAAATGCAAAAGGCGAAAGAATTTGGCCTTTAAAAGGACAAGAAGCTAACTTCTTATTTGTAAATGCATCCTGCTCTGCCGAAGCGGTAGCGCGAACTCCTGAAAGGGAAGCATTGTTTAACAAAGGCAAATTAATTTATCATAAATAGAATTTTCATCCTTCAATAAATGGTGTACTGCTATCCATTTAAAATATTCATTTTTTTATTAATCCCTTTACAATATTAAAAATGGGTATTAAAATTAAAAGCGAAAACTAATAATTAGTTTTCGCTTTTTAAATTATGCTTTTTGTTCTTTATTGAAGTAAACCAAGTAATAATACATTTGTTTTTCTTCGTCCCATCCTTTTTCTACAAATTTATCTGCACTTTCTGGGTTAATAAAATCTAATTTAATTTGAATGTTGGTATCCAAATTAATTACATTTTTAATTTTCTTACGTGCATCAGAAACTGCATTGTTTGCGATTGGAAAAGAAGTTGTATCTTCAATACTGTATTTCTCTCCTTTATCTACTTTGTAATTTTTAAATTCTGCAATTAAATCTGGATTTTCAATTACTTCGTTTAAGAAGTTTGTTTCTTCAAACTCATCGTTTTTAGCAAAATAGTTTACCGAACGATTCATAAACATTACTTCTTCTTTTTTATCTTCAGCAGGTAAAACTACATCTTTTGCAAAGTCTTGACAAAATTTCAAATATTTCTTTGTCATGTATGCTTCATCCTGGAAAATATCTACACTTAAAAAGTGCTCTAACCAATAACGTGCATCATAACGATTACTGTCGATTGTAAGAATTTTGTAGCCTTCTTCTTTTTTATAATTGAAGATAATACAACCTTTATCTAATTTATTAAGATTGATTCCTTGTTGTAAAATCATTTCAAGGTTACTTTCGCTTTCTTGAAATTGTAAGAAATCTGATTTTATCTCGCTTTTAAAAATTCCAATAGCATCTACAATATTATTATCAATCGAAACATTTGTTAGGTAAGTAACATATACTTCTCCATTTTTAATATGCGGATGATTTGATTGCTCAAATAAATGCTTTGTGATTTTTTTAGAAACTTCGTGCATTTTTTCAGTAGACGGAGCGTTAAAAACCTCAGCTGCATAGTTAAACATATCGTTAAACTCCAAATCTACATCGTGAACAAATTGGTAGAAATTTTCTTCTTTTTCTCTAAAAGGTTTAAAGAAATATTCTTTTAGCAATGGAGCAATTTCATCGTTTAAATTATATGGCTCTTGCGACAAAAAGATAGCTTCGTTTCTACTTTTGTTACCAACTCTATGAATTGATAAAGTTTCAATATGTGCATTAAAAAGATTAATCATAATTTTTTGACAAGTATAATTGAGATCTATATTTTTATAGATCTGATTTGAATGTTATAAATAAAACCTATTAATTCCAAGAATCTTCGTATCCATAATCAGAAAAGTCTTCGCTGTCTTCGTCAAACATATCAAAGTCTTCTTCATCATAATCATCATTAAAGTCTCCAAAAATATCTTCGTTTGATACATGATTTGCACCAAAAGCTCTTGTTGGAATGTTATCTGGTAATTCTCCATGAGAAAATAATAACTCAGGGTATGCTACTCCTGGCTCTTCGTCTTCAATAGCTGCTAATTCAACAAAGAATGTCCACATATTTAAAAAATCGTAAACATAAATTATTTTTGTTTGCTCGCTATCTAACACAGAATTAATAGCAGTAGTTGACATTGTTTTTGCTCCATTATTGTCATCGCTCATGTCAAACAAAGAAATTTCATCTTCTTGTTGCTCCCAACTATCATTACAATTGTAAAAAGAGGCAGCCTCCATACCATCAAAACCAAAAGCATTTACAATTGCATTGTGCAAATCTTCTAAAGTATCGTCATTTAAGATTGCGATATCTCTAAAAATATCTTCCTCTGTATCAAGGATAACTCTAAATTTATAAACCATAATTATTACTCAGATTAATACTGCAAATTTAAAATTATTATTAACTATTATATTATATTTAAATTCTTTTTATCAATTAAAACGATATAGTTTTTGTGTGGGTTGAAAATCAAAACTTTACTAAATTTACAATTCATCAATCAAAAATAACAGTTCGTCAACTTATATTTTAACAATAAATTTTATCGGATAATCTTTGTGGTGTAATACAAAAGCTAACAACCATGAAATTTATATTTTTGATCATCACAATGCTTGCACAAATAACATCTCAGTTAACCCATGTTTCTTTACTAGCTATTTCTGGGCAAAATGCAACGATAGAAAATAGAGTTCAACAAGAAATTGTAGTTAATTGTACTGACCCACAAACAATAAATAATTATAACATCAGCAACAGACAAATATGAAAAAAAATATTGGCAGATTAATTTTACTAGCTCTTTCTTGTTTTATTATTTTTAAAACAATACTAAAGCTGCATTATTTAAAATTTCCAAGTTTTATTTTCTACTTAATATTTCTTTGGGGAATAATTTTAATCTTCAATAATTATTGGAAAGAAAATTATGGTAAAAAACTAGCTCTTACACTTGACGGAAAAGAAAATGGTGTTCATAGAGTAACTGCTATTGCTACCGGAGTTAACTTTATTGTATTGACCAGTATTTTTAGCACATTTAAGGTAATAGACACTTTTTTAATTGGTTACAGCGATTTTGATTTTAGTTATATGCAATATTGTTTTACCAATGCTTTGTCGGCTGCTTTCTTTTGCTCGCTATTGATTTATTTGTATTACTATACTTATTTTACCACAGTTGATAAAAAAAGTAGTATTACCGAACAAAAAATAATTACTGGCAATGTTTCGGCCCAATTCGAAAGTTTAAAAAATCAACTAGATCCACATTTTTTATTTAATAGCTTAAATGTATTGAATTCATTAATTGAAGAAAATCCAGAAAATGCACAAGAATTTACGCATGGTTTATCTAAAACTTATCGATACATTTTAGATCAAAAAAACAAAGAAGTAGTAAGCTTACAAGAAGAATTAGATTTTGCTAAAACTTATATTGAGTTGCTTCAGGTACGTTTTGAAGAAAGCTTAACCTACGAAATAGACACAACTGATGTGCAAAATGTAGAAGACTTAAAAGTAGTGCCTTTATCCTTGCAATTGTTATTAGAAAATGTAATTAAACACAACAAAGCAAGTTCTATAAAACCTTTGCATATCAAAATAAAAGTAGAACCACAGGGTTATTTACTAATTCAGAATAATTTAAATCGCCGACAAATAAATGAGGAAAGAAATGGAATTGGTTTGGAAAATATTGCCAACCGATATGCATTATTAACCTCAAAACCTATTAAAATTGAAGAAACAGAAACAGAATTTAATGTAAAAATTCCATTATTAACTAAAATAATTTCACCTATGAGAATCATTGATGTACAAGAAAGCGAACAAGATTTATTAATTGAAGCAAAGAAAAGAGTAGAAAATATTAAAAAATTCTACGCACATTTAACATCTTATATCATGGTTAATGCCTTTTTAATCTTTTTAAACATTATTACAAACAATCATTTTATGTGGAGTTTGATCGTTGTTTTTGCTTGGGGAATTGGATTGGTTTCTCACGGTATGCAAGTATATAATTACAATTTATTCTTAGGAAAAGATTGGGAAGATAAAAAAATTAGAGAATACATGGACAAAAACAAAAAAAATGATAATTGGAACTAGCCTATGAAATTTATTAATAAAGATGTAGCCAATAATTATTTTTTATATCAAAAAAGTAGATTAAAACAATTGTATAGGCTTCGTGTAGGTTTATTTTTGTGGTTGATATTTACCTTGTATTTAATTTATCAGTTCTACTTCGGGTTAGAAAATGTAAAAATTGGAATATATACAAATGCATATAATTCTACCGAACGAATTTTTTACGAATTACCTATATTGTGGTTGGTTATTTTGTTGATTAAATTTGTATTATTCTATGCCGAAAAAATTCCATTTTTATCTGCATGGCAAGATCGAGCCGAACGCAAAGAAATGGATCGATTGAAGAGCAATTATGAATATCAAATAAAACAAAAAAATGAAACCGCTACAAATAGTAATTATTGAAGATGAAAGACCAGCAGCGCGTTTGTTAGAACGTAAAATCAATAAATTAGGTTATGAAGTTCAAACAAAACTAACCAGCGTTGACGAAGCTGTAGAATGGTTTACAAACAATGATGAACCAGATTTGATTTTTTTAGACATTCAATTATCAGACGGATTATCTTTTGAAATATTTGAGCAAGTGCAAGTAAAAAGCTCTATTATTTTTACAACAGCTTATGACACTTATGCTTTAAGAGCTTTTAAATTAAACAGTATCGATTTTTTGCTAAAACCTATAAACGATGCTGAGTTAGCAGCTGCCACAGAAAAGTTTAATGAACAACGCGCATCATTCTTTGCTTTTACCGAACAGTTCAATCTGTTCAAATCTTTTATGTCTTCAAAACCAAAAGAAACAAAAGAGCGATTTCTAATAAAAATTGGCACTCAAATAAAAATCATTCCAACGGCAGAAATTGTTTGTTTCTTTAGCGATAACAAAATAACTTACATAAAAACAAAAGAAGGAAGAGATTATATTATCGATCAATCTTTAGACGAAATAGAAAAAACAATCGATCAAGCTGAATTTTTTAGAATAAGCAGAAAGCATATCATCTCATTAACAGCTATAAAAGAGATAATTAACTACAGTAACTCTAGATTAAAAATAAACCTAATTCTTCCTTTTGAAGAAGAATTAATTGTAAGCAGAGAAAAAGTGAACTTGTTTAAACAATGGTTAAGTTAAAAAAATTAATTTTTTTATACTTATCTATTCATACTGACATTTTATTGTTCTTGGCTAATAAAATTAACTACTTTATTAACAAAAAAATTTTTTGGATTCGATTATTTTATTAATATTTTTACAAGAAATATATATCGAATAAAATTATGAAAAAATTTGCAGCTTTATTAATTGCTTTAGTTTTATTTTCTTGTAAAGAAAGCAACACAATAGAGATTACTACAACTGATGTACCAACAGATGCTAAGGTAGAAATCATGACTTCTGAATTAGGAAATCCGCAACCTACAACTGTGGCTTCAGGAGTAATAAAAGATGGAAAATTAGTTTTAGAAAACCCTTTTACAGAACTTGAAGAAGCTTATGTAGTATTTGACGGCGAAATGCAATCAAATGTATTTTTCATTGGAGAGCCAGGACATATTACAATTTCTTACACAAAAGATAAACCATTAGAAACTGTTATTGGTGGAAGTGAGAACAACAAAAAATTACAATCGTTACAAAACGAAGCAAAACCAATCGTTGAAAAATTAAGAAGTTTCATTGATACCAACCAAATGGCATTAATGACGTTGAGCCAATCTAACGATCCTGCTGATCAGAAAAAATTAGAAGATCTTAGAAATGAGTACACTAATATGGTGGAAAGTATCAATAAAATTTACGAAAAATACCAAGAAGAAAACTCTAACAATGCTTTCGGTTTATTATTGCTTTCTCAGCAATTAATGAGTTCTGGCAGTGAAGGAAAAGATTTTGCAGCAGAATTTGATAAATTTCCAGCAGACTTAAAAGCTTCTAAAGTTGGTACAAAAGTAAGTGCTTTATTAGAGATGATGAACGCTTCACAAGAAAGTATTGATTCTGATTCTGTAGATACTGGTTTAACAGTTGGAGACATTGCTCCAGACTTTACAAGTAAAACTCCAGAAGGAAAAGAAGTGTCTTTAAACCAATTTATCAAAGGAAAAAAATTAGTTTTAATTGATTTTTGGGCTTCTTGGTGTGGTCCATGCCGTATAGAAAATCCGAACGTAGTTAAATTATACAATGATTTTAACAGCAAAGGATTAGATATTATTGGTGTTTCTTTAGATAAAGATCAAGAAAAATGGGTACAAGCTATTGCAAAAGACAACTTAAAATGGCAACAAGTTTCTAACTTACAATATTGGGATGACGTAATTGCTAAAGCATATGGTGTACAAGCAATTCCTGCTAACTACTTGATTGATGAAAACGGAAAAATTCTTGCTAAAAATTTATATGGTGAAGAATTACACGAAAAAGTAAAAGAGCTTTTAAAATAATATTACAAGTTAAATAAAAAAGGCTGTCTTATATAAGACAGCCTTTTTTATTTATATAAAGTTTATTACACAAAATATGCTGCAAAAACTCCTAATAAAATAGCTATTAGTTTATTAATATTAAACTTATGATCTTCGTTACTTTCAAAAATAATAGTTGAAGAAATATGGAATAAAATACCTACAACAATTGCAGAAATTTCTGCATAATATTCATGTAGCACCGACACACTATGAGAAATAAATGTTCCTAAAGGTGTCATAATCGAAAACAATGCCATAAAGAAAAAGACTACTTTTTTATTCATCTCTGCATTTATAAAAAACGCTGTTAGAATAATTGCTATTGGCAAATGATGAATACCTATTCCCCAGGCTAATTCTGGATGTTGGCTCAACGGCATACCTTCAAATAAAGCATGAATACACAAACTTATAAAAAGCAACCAAGGTACTTTTTCTATCTTATTATGCCCGTGTACATGTCCGTGCTCTGCTCCTTTAGAAAAATATTCTAAAACAATCTGAAACACAATTCCGATCATAATGAAAAAACCAATACTTGTAGCCGAGCCATGTGTATGAGAATGCCCATGATCTGCAACGCTATGTGCCACATTATGCTGACTAAATTCATACACTTCTGGCAATAAATGTGTAACTGTTAATGTAAGCAAAAATGAGCCACTAAAAGCCATTAGTAACTTTATGCTTTTTTTGTTTTTAGGCTGTAATAACAATGCTACTAAAAAACCAATTATTACAGCCAATAAGGGAACGATATATACCATCCGTTTATTTAAAGATCATTATTAATCTATCAGAATCGTTTTCTACAAATTTTCTAAGCTTATAATCGCCAAATACATCTAAAAGATAAATGTCATTCTCGGTCATCATTTGTTCAAAATCAGCTAAAGTAAGTGCTTTAACTTTTTCTGTGTATTGGTGATTTTCTTCATCTGCAAAAAAGCTAATATCTTTATAAATGAATCCGTCTTCATATCTTCTAGTAATATGAAATTCAATTCCTTCTATTGTTTTAACTTCTTCTGCAACTAAATTATTCATTACTTTTTTTACATTCATAAAGTCAATTACTCCCAAGCCAAACTCGCTTAAACTATCGTGTAATGCTTTTAATGCTTTTACGTTATCTTCCGACTCACAGAAATAACCAAAACTAGTAAATAGGTTAAAAATTGCATCAAATTTTTCTTGCCAAGGTTCGCGCATATCATGCACTTGAAAGTGAAGCTTATCATTTTCAAATTCTTTAGCTGCTGCAATGCTATTTTCAGATAAATCTGCTCCAATAACATCATAGCCTAAACTGTTTAAATAAATGGCATGACGTCCTTTTCCGCAAGCTAAATCTAATACTTTAGAATTTTCATCTAAATTTAAATACTGCGTTAAATTATCGATAAAAAGTTGCGCTTCATCCTCATCTCTTTCTTTGTATAAGATATGATAATAAGGTGTATCAAACCAAGATGCATACCAAGCATTATTTTTTTCAGACATAGTTTTAGTTTAAATCTTTTATTACGTTGCAAATTTACTTTATTTTTGCTGATTTGAATAATGATTATAATTATTCCTTATAGCATTGAATAAAATGGAAAATTTTAAAATGGTTGCTAAAACATTCTATGGTTTAGAAGAAGTTTTGGCAAAAGAATTACAGCTTTTAGGAGCAACGAAAGTTAAAGAAGGAGTTCGAATGGTGAGCTTTGAAGGAGATAAAGGTTTTTTATACAAGGCTAATTTGTCATTGCGTACAGCTTTAAAAATCTTAGTTCCGATAAAGCAATTTGCTGTTTATAACGAAAGCAATCTATATAAAGGAATGCAAAGTATTGATTGGAGTAAATATTTAGGTGCTCATCAATCTTTTGTAATCGATTCAACTGTATTTTCAGATCAGTTCAACAATAGTTTATTTGTTTCTTTAAAAGGAAAAGATGCTATTGTGGATCAGTTTAGAGATAAATTTGGCAAACGCCCAAATATTGACAAAGATTTTCCTGATTTGAAAATCAACATACACATTCAACAAGATATGTGCACTGTATCATTAGATTCATCCGGAGCGTCATTACACCACAGAGGTTATAAAATGGCAACTAATATTGCTCCAATAAATGAAGTTTTGGCAGCAGGAATGTTATTGTTATCTGGTTGGGACGGAAGAAGTCATTTCATGGATCCGATGTGTGGTTCTGGAACATTATTAATTGAAGCTGCAATGATAGCTTGCAACATTCCGGCAAACATCAATAGAAAAGAATTCGCTTTTGAACGTTGGAACGATTGGGATGCTGATTTGTTTGATAAAATTCAGGAATCGGTAATGAAACGCGTTAGAGAATTTCATTACACTATTCAAGGTTATGACAAAGCACCTTCTGCTGTGATGAAAGCAAAAGACAATGTAAGAAATGCTAATTTAGATGATTACATTAAAATAGAAAATGTCAACTTTTTTGAAACTTCAAAACAAACCGAAGGCCCGTTACATATGGTGTTTAACCCACCTTATGGCGAACGTTTGGATATTAATTTAGAGCGTTTTTACAGAGAAATTGGCGATACTTTAAAACAATCTTACCCAGGCACAGAAGCGTGGTTTATAACAGCTAATATTGAAGCTTTAAAATACGTTGGATTACGTCCGTCTAGAAAAATCAAACTATTTAATGGTAAACTAGAAGCTCGCTTTGCAAAGTATGAATTGTATGAAGGAAGTAAAAAAGGAAAATATATAACTCAAAATTAAAAAGATTATGGGAGCGAGTACTAAAACATTTATATTGCAATTTGTAAGTTTTGCTGTACTATTTTTTGGATCGAGATATGCGTTAGGTCATTTTACAAGCTTAGATGGCATATGGCTTCCCTTAGTTGCGGCTGTTTTTGCAACTGTTTTTGCGCCACAGTTTAAAGTTTTTAAAACTGACGAAGGCGATAAAATTTGTATGCGTTGGATTTTTATGAAAGGCGTGAAAATTTTAAACTAATTTTTAATAAAAATAAAGACGGAAGAATTATATAAATTCCTCCGTCTTTATTTTTTTTACTATCAAAATATATACAGAATAAAACTGCTAATTTTCACTATTTAAAGAATTATTTTTTTTATTTAAACGAGTAAATTCATCATTGATTTACCCAATTTATTGCAGATTTATACTTACTCTCTATTTAATAAAAGTTGTTCCAAAGGCAATAATCGCGCATCTTCTATGGCTGCTAATCGATGTCTAGCAATTTTCATATAGATTTCATTTTGTTCGAAGCTAAAAAATTCATTCACACTTTTTTGTTTAATCAACATACATAAATCCCAACGTTCAGTATCTGGGCCAATCAAAAAATGATCCCCTTGTCCAATAAATAATATTTCTCCTCCGCTTGCTTCTAAAAACGGTTTTGTTTCTTCTACATACTTTAAAAATGCTTCTTTTCCAGAAATCGGGTTTGCTGGTTCCAAATCTGGATATTGACTATAATCTGCTACTTTTTTTAATCGAATGAGATTAATATTAACAATTTCTCCTTGAATATTTTTTTGAAATAGATGTTTTCCTGCTTCAAAAGTTGGATATAAAAAATTTTCTACCATTACATTATTTCTTAAAAGTTCCTCCTAAATCAAACAACAACGTCAGGATTTGTTGAAGATTTTTTCCTTTCTGCTTATTTAATAATTCGTCACTTATACTATTTGCTGTAATCAACGCTTCTTCAAAAATTTGCTTACCTGTGTTGGTTATTACCACATAACTTACACGGGCATCTCTGGCATTGGTTTCTCTACTTACTAATCCTATTTTTTCTAACGGCGTTAATAATCTAGTAACTCCTGAGGCTGTAAGACCAATTTTTTCTGCCAAATCTATTCTACGCAATTTCTGATTTGTTGAATTAGCTAACACATACAAAATCATAAAATCGCTAAAGTTTAAGCCATGTACGCTCAAAGCATCAAACTTTCTTGCTACAATGGTTTGTACTTTTGTAAGATTCATAAAAAAAAGCAATTCATTATTTATCATTGAAATATATTTGAATTATCAAGTATTTATATATCAAATATATTATTATTTTTATCAAAAAAAAATGATTTGATAAAAAATCAAATCATTTCTATTCTTATTTTTTTATGTGAAAAAGCACACAGAAAACTATTTATTTTTCATCCACATTGGATTACATTCAAGTACTTTATTGTAAATTTCACAAGTATTTACATGTGCTCCAGGCAAATATCCTATACTCATTAAAAACTCACCAACAATTTCTCCTCCAGTAAACTTAAATGTTTTTTTGAATAATTTCACCCATTCTTCTTTTGTTTTTGGATGATTATGCTGAAGCCATTTTTCAAACGAACCATATTCTTTTTGTAACAGTAAAATTGCTTTTGCGTTTTCTATTGCTGCATTTACTTTTAATTTATTTCGAATAATTCCGCTATCTGCCAAAAGACGTTCTCTATCTTTCTCTGTATAAGCCGCTACTTCTGCTATCTTAAAATTGTTATAAGCTGCGCGAAAAGAAGCTTCTTTTTTTAAAATTGTTTCCCAACTTAATCCTGCCTGATTAATTTCTAAAATTAATCTACCAAACAATTCATCGTCATCGTGTATTGGAAATCCGTAATGTAAATCATGGTAATTTTTATGAAGTAACTTTCGCTCTTCGGATTGCATATTTTCAATTGCAGAACAATAACTCATATCTCTATTTGATGTTTTTTAAACAAAAATAAGGTAATAAATTGACAACAATTTGTTGCTAATAGTTAATTGAACTTTTTTTGTGTATTTGTTCAATTCTATAATTCAATGCTTTTTTACAGCTGTTCCATTCATTTTCTATAATTGAAAATACAACGGTATCTCTAAGCGTTCCGTCGGGCATAATTTGATGATTTCGAAGTACGCCATCTTGTTTAGCACCAAGTTTTTCAATAGCGCTTCTTGAAGCAAAATTAAACCAACTTGTACGAAATTCAACAGCAATTGCATTTAATTGTTCAAATGCAAAGCTTAGCATAAGCATTTTACATTCGGAATTTACATATGTTTTCTGAAATGATTTTGCGTACCAAGTATAACCAATTTCCAATCGTTTATGCTCTGGCATTGCGTTGGTATAACGGGTAGTACCAATTATTTGATCTGATTTTTTATCAATTACCACAAATGCCAAGCCTTTGTCTGTTTCAAAATCAGAAATGGCTTTTGAAATATAATCATCTATTGATTCGGCAGTTGGAATACTGGTAAACCACAATTCTACTAAATTTCCGTCTAATGCAGCTTGTAATAATGCTGATTTATGCTCTAATTGTAAAGGAATAAGTTGAATATTAGTTGTTTCTAATACAACTTGATTGAACCACTTTTTTGTATTATTCATTGTTTTGAGGTAAATTTTAGCCTAACCATTCTTTTAAATTTGTTATTTGTGCTTTACTTACAAAAATATTTTGCTGATCTTCACTTTGCACTGTTAACACCAATTCAACTTTTTGGCTATTATGACGAATAACCTCTTTAATTGCTTTTATATTTATAATAAAACTTCGATTAATTTTAAAGAAGATTTTTGCATCGAGCTTTTCAATAATATCTTTAATAGTATCGTCATAAATAAAGCGTTCGTCTTTAAAAGTATGCAAAAACAAATGTTTTCCTGATGCAAAAACATAAGCTATTTCATTGGTTTGAATTGATTTTAAACGATGTCCATCATGAATTAAAAATCGATCTTTAAGTTTTGAAACATCTTGTGGAATGTTTTCTTCCATTTGCACTAATTGCTTACCTACAAAACCATTGGTAATTGTAACATACTTTAATAAAACTTCTTCTAGCGCATGCTTATCAAAAGGTTTTAAAATATATCCAATAGCAAATTGTTTAAAAGCTTCAATGGCATAATTATCATATGCTGTAATAAAAACAACTGGACTTTTTACGGCAATTTGATCAAAAATTTCTAAGCTTTTTCCGTCACCCAAATGGATATCCATAAAAACTAAATCGACCGTATTTTGAAAGAAAAAAGCCGTAGCTTCTTTGATGGATGACAACACAACAATATTATCTTCCAAAACAGGAAGGATATCTTGTGCAAGCAACATTTTTTTTAAATAATTGGTTGCTAAAGTTTCATCTTCTACAATTGCTATTCGCACTTTTTTTTGTAAAAGTACTAAAAAGTTAAACGTTCTAAAAATGCATTTTTTTTGTTGAATGAATTTTGAATACAAAAAAAGCTACCATAAATGGTAGCTCTTCTTACTAACTGGCTATAAATTTGGATTGTTTTCCCTTGCTTTTCTAGGAAACGGCAGCGTATAACGCGGATCGTTTTGTTGCAATACAAAATTTTCATTATCAAATGTGTGAATAATTCTTTTTTGATTTAATCGTCTCAAATCATTCCAACGTTGACCTTCAAAAGCAAATTCTCTAAATCTTTCTTCTAGTAAATAGCTTTTATATTCGTTTTGATCAAATTGTTTTAATTTTTCTATTATTGCCGATACAGCTTCTGGCTTATATCTGTTTTCTATAATTGGTTGTAAAGCTTCGGTTGCTTTGTTTAACTGATTTAAAAACACAAAAGATTCTGCTTTTATAAAATAAAGTTCGGCAGTTCTAAACGATATTTTGGTATCTCCATTTCCTGTTTTTACAACAATAGCATTTCCTCTTAACTGACTATAATAAGAAACATATCTCCAATCGTTAGTTTGATCATAAGCTTGTTTTAATTCTTCCGAAGCAAAAATAAAGCTGCTTAAATTTTGATCAAATGCTTTTTCTAAATTAAGAATCGATTCTACTGACTGAAAATTTGCTACCGACATTGTTAGGTTGCTATTTAAATTTTGTAATGCATTTTTTATACTCAGCGCTTCTTCGGCACTTTTTAAAGCTTCGGTATAGTTTTGTTCAAACAAATAAACTCTTGCTTCTAACGCTAAAATTGCCAATTTAGAAAAACGATAGTTTAATCCTGCTTCGTAAATTCTTGCTTTAGCTTTGCTTTTTGCTACATCGATATCTGAATGAATTTGGCGATAAACTTCCTCAATAGTAGATTTTGGTCGTTTATTTTCTAAATCTACTTCATTCTGAATTACAATTCCAGGATCTGTTTTTGCAGTTGTAGGATTATATGGTTTAGCAAATAAATTTACCAAATCAAAATACGCCATTGCACGCAAGGCATGCGCTTCTGCCAAAAGTTGTTCTTTTGCATCTCCAACTTCCATTGTTGTTGCTCCATCATTAATGGTTTGATTTGCATAGAAAATAACTTTATAAAACGTTTCGTAAGGTATTTCTTTTGTGCTTGCATCAGCACTTTGATCATTATAAACAAAAATGTCTCTTACCGTTACTACTTCGCTATTATCTGTATCTGGAATTTGAACCTCATCCGTTCGAATTGTTGTTAGTGTTTTTTGATTTGGATAAGCAGTATATGCACTAGTTAGCAATTTTCTATAATCGTCTGTTGTTTTTGGAATAATTTTTCCTTCAGGTTCAATATCTAAAAAATTATTACAGCTAATTGCAGAAAAGCTTAGACTTAAACATCCTATAAATAAAATTAGTTTTTTCATAATATTCAAAAAGAATTAGAAGGTTAGATTTAATCCTAAAGAAACTGATCGTTGGATAGGTTGAGCATAAATATTTCCGTATGTTTCTGGGTCAAAATACCCATTGTAATTGGTACCAAATACTAGTAAATTTCTTCCTTCTACAGTAAATCGAGCATTGTCTAATCTTAATCTTTCCAAAACAGCTTTTGGTAGCGTATATCCTAAACGCATGCTACTAATACGAATGTAACTAATGTCTTTTGCCCAAATATCTAAATAGTTAAAATAATTAATTGGAGCTCCACCGAAATCAAACCATTTTGTTAACATCCAATTATCCGTTCCATCATAAGGATCATTTCCTGTAATTCCAGGCAATGTAGCATCTGTATTAATTGGTGTCCAAATATTTAATAAATCTTTTGAATAATTTCTTCCTGGATCTACTAAAGCAGAATTATAGGATGGCGAACGCATTACTGTTTGTTTTAAATTAAATGCTGCCGAAATAGTAAAATCCCAATTTTTTATTTTAAATGTATTAATTATACCTCCGGTAAATTTAGGATCTCTATCTCCTGCATAGGAAAATAAATCTCTAGATTCTTCAGCAGTTAATTCTGATCCAACCATATATCCTGGTAAAAAATCAGCCCACGGATCATATAACTTAAAAAAGTCTTTTGCAGATACTTTTTCTCCTTTTTGCCAAAATAATGGATTTCCATTCTCATCCAATCCAGCTGTTTTTAAAACAAATACAGAATTTACAGCATGTCCTTCTCTTGATGGCAAATACTCTCCATCATTTACTTGAATACGATTTACTTTACTTTTGTTGTGAGCAAAATTTACCGTAGTACTCCAAGAAAACGTTGGCGTAACAATATTTCTTGAAGTAATAGAAATTTCATATCCTTTATTGGTTACTTGTGCCCAGTTCATGTTAGTAAACTCAAAACCTGTTTCGAAAGGCAAAGCACGCAAACCTATTAAATCTGTACTTTTTCTGTTATATACATCAAATTCCATAGCAATTCTATTGTTTAGCACACCTAAGTCAAAGCCAAAATTACTACTTGTTGTTTTTTCCCATCTTAAAGTGCCGTTTGGCAAGTTTGTTACTTGAATTGTATTTTCTGGATAACCTGGTAAAATACTTGATGTGCTGTATTCTCCAATTACAAATGGCGAAGTTGTACGATCGATATTTCCTTGTAAACCATAGGAAGCACGCAAACGAAAATTACTTACAAAGTTTATGTTTTCCATAAATTTTTCGTTGGATACTAACCAAGAACCTGAAAGAGCCCATAATGGCAAATATCTATATTTTGGATCTACACCAAATAAGTTTGAACCGTCATAACGCACACTTCCAAAAACAGTATATTTTCTGTCAAACGTATAAGAAGCTGTTGCAAAAAACGAGGCATATGCATCTTCAGATTTTGCTCTTCTATAAGTTTCATATAGTTTTTGTGAGGCATCAGCATTTCCTTCAGGAAACAAAATTGGCTTTGTTGTTAGGGTTAACGGATCGTATCCAAAACCTTTTGCCTTTAATTGTTTTCTTTCCTCTTTTCTGATTTCCATTCCTGCCATTACATCAATTTCATGCAAATCATTAAAAATAGCATTATACATTGCTTGTGTTTTCCAATTATATTGAAAATACTTGTCTGTAAAGTTTTCTATAATTCCTCCATCTGGTAAAAAATATTTAAACTCTTTCGATGCCTTATCATAATACCTAGTTCCTTCTCTAAACTTACGCGTGCTATATGTTTCTTTTCCTAAATACTTTTCGGTATCATTATTTTCTACTTGTAAACCCAATTGAGATGTTAATTTCAAATCGTCTAAAACCTGATAATTAATATCAAAAACAGCCTTTAATGATTGATTAATTAACTCATAATTTGTGTTATCTCTTTCTTCCATAAAGTTGAAAGGAATATAGGTATCTCCAAAACCATTAATATCTGGATCATAATGATAACTTCCATTTTCATTAAATGGCTTTAAATATGGATTTGCATTTCTTGAATAGTTTGAAGGATTTATACTTCCGTCAACATCAGAAATAAAGCTTGTTTTTTTTGATTGCGTACCAAACAAAGCCACGCCAGCCGTTACTTTATCGCTTAACGTAAAATTATTTTTTATAGTTAAATTATAACGTTCAAAACCTGTACCAATTGTAGCACCTTCTTCGTTATAATAACCTAATGAAAAATAATAATCTGCCACTTCTCCTCCACCAGATAAACTTAATCCATATTGTTTATTATTGGTAGATCGATACAACTCTTTACCCCAATCTGTTGTTGTATTTCTCAACTGATTAATGGCATTTTGAGTAGTTGAAGATAACGCGCCAAAACCACCTGTTCTATACGTTTCTAATTCGTTGCTGCGATTTAAAATTCGTGCTACTTCTCCATTTTTTGATCGAAGATTATCAATATCTGCTCTTCCTGCAAGCATTAATTCAAAATCAACTTTTTCTGAAGAATTCATCAAATTTAATTTCGAAAATTGCGGACGCTCATTAACGAAAGTATTTGCTGTAAAATTAACTTTCATTGCTCCTTTTTTACCTTTTTTTGTGGTAATTACAATTACTCCATTTGCTGCTCTTGCCCCATAAATAGCTGTAGCAGAAGCATCTTTAAGTACTGTTATATCTAAAATATCATCAGGGTTTAAGCCTGCAATAGAAAAGTTTTGAAGCTGATCTATATTTGCTTTATCATCAAAGTTAGGCACATTAGTTCCTTCCAATGGCATACCATCAATAACCCATAACGGATCTTGAGGTCCGTTTAATGACGCCGTTCCACGAATTCTGATTTTTGCAGGTCCGCCTGGCGCGCCATTAGGTGTAGTTACTGCAACTCCAGCAATTTGTCCTGCCAACATTTGATCTACGCTGGCAACACCAGTTTGGTCAATATCTGCCATGCTAATTTGGGCAACAGAAGAAGTAAGTTTTCTTTTCTCAATAGTTTGATATCCTGTAATAACTACTTCATTTAACAAATTATCATCAACACCCAATGCAATGCTGTAATATGATTTGTTGGTTAGATATACTAATTTAGAAGCATAGCCAATAAAACTTATTCTAATTGCTTTTGTATCTTTTGGCACTTCTAATGAGAAGTTACCATCAATATCAGTCATTGTTCCAATACTTGTGCTCTCAATGATTCCTTTCTGCCCCGTTTCTGCTGATACACTTTGTGTTTCTACAATAACAGATGCTCCTGGCAAGCCCACCTTATCGCTTGCATCTTGAACAAAACCTGTAATCATTCTTTTTTCCTGTGCTAAAACAAGTGTTAATGAAAAGAATGAAAATAGAAGAAATAATTTTTTCATTATATTAAAATAAGTAACATGTTAGTTTGTACCCAAAGCTTGATTAATTCTATTGATTAAATCGGCATAATGTGCTTGTGTTGCTGCATCGCCAGATTTTGCTTTTTTGCTTACAAGCTTCTGAACGGCAAATAATTCTCCTTTCTTATAACTTGTAACTTCCGAAACGCGTTTCATTACTGTATAATGAATATTTCGCGCTTGATAATCGTTTAATGACACTCTACACAAAGTAGGTAATTGCAATGTTTGCTCCATTGTTAATGTTTTTTTACTCGTTTTTTCAAACAACTTGTTTACATCAATAATCAAAGCATCTACATAGTTTTTTTGTGTCATTCTTTCTAAAATAGAAAGTGATTTTCCTTTTTTGGTTGGAGCAAAAATTTTACCTCTCAACTCGTCAAACAATTCTTGAATAGTAAAAACTTTTTCGCCATTTGTTTGTACTTGCTGTGCTTCGCTTTCCAACAAACGCAATAAACGTTCGTCGGTTAACACATGATAAATAGCAGAATACTGTAATTCTCTTGCCATTGAATAGGGAGAATATTCGTATGGACCAACAGGAGAATCTTTTAAACTATACGTTTTATCATTTATTGCAGTAAAAAACAACCAATTTGGAATAGTTAAAACATTATTTTTCAAATATTCTACCGCTCTTTTTTGTGTATTGTAAGGCACTGGCTGATATGCTTTTTTGTTGTTTCCGAATACAGCATGATCTAAATACACTCCTCCAATATTTGCTAAAACATGCTGATTGTACATTTGCCACTGGCCCATAGCTCCCATATACAATTTTCCAGCTTCGTAATAATCTTCTCCTTCGCCGTAGGTCCACGAAATGATATTATCAACTACTATTTTTAAATTTTTTAATCCGTATTCACTCGCTTTCATTGCATCATCTCCTAGATCTTCTGACTGCGATCTTGGATCTATAATATTTAATGAGCTTTGTTGTTCGCCATAAAAATACATTGGATCATCTTGATGTTTTTCTATCATTTGTCGAAGTGCTTTTTGCTCTTCTTCTTTTGTTGAATACCATCTATATCCCCACTCAATTGCGTATTTATCATATAATCCTATTTGAGGAGTAATGGCTGTAACATGATCTTCTGGTTGTGCTACATAATTATAACGAGCATAATCCATAATAGAAGGAGCTGTTCCTCCCATTTTATCAGTAAACGTTTTTGATCGAAGCGAATCTACCGGAAAAGCAAAAGAAGCTCCCATGTTGTGCTTTAACCCAAAGGTATGTCCTACTTCGTGCGAAGAAATAAAACGAATAGCATCTCCCATGTAATCATCTGTAAATTTATTTGCTCGAGCTTTTTCATCAATCGGTCCTGTTTGGATACGCATCCAGCTATGTACGGAAGTCATTACGTTGTGCCACCAAATAATATCTGATTCAATAATTTCTCCGCTTCGAGGATCGATCACTGATGGACCCATTGCGTTTGACTTTGGCGATGCTGCATAGGTAATTACAGAGTAACGTACGTCGTCAATATCAAAATCTTTATCATCTTCTGAAGGTTCTTTTGCTATAATTGCATTTTTAAACCCTGCTTGCTCAAATGCAATTTGCCAATCTTGTACACCTGCTTTTATTTTTTCTCTCCATTGTGGCGGAGTTGCAGGATCGATGTAATACACAATTGGTTTTTTAGGCTCTACTAATTCTCCTTTTAGGTATTTTTCAATTTCATCGTCTTTTGGCTCAATATTCCATTTGGTAATAAATTCTTTTTCTTCCATTTTGTGTTGAGCGTCACTAAAATGCCAATGTTTTTGTGTAAAATAACCAATTCGTTTATCTGCAATACGCGGTTGCATTGGTTCTTTTGATAAAAGCACAATATTAGTTGTAACACCCATAGAAACTGGCACATCTCCTGTACCTTCGTTTACACTGGTTGTCATTAAAGATTTTACCACAATATTTTCTGGAAAGGTTTTTACACCTTCTATATAGGATAAATTGGTTTTAATAGACGTTGGTAAACTCAAACCTGATAAAACATCATTAAAGCTTTTCTGATTTCCGTCAAAAACTTTATTTACTTTAATAACTGTTGCTGTAGAATCTGGATTTTGTGCTTCAATATCAAAAACCTCTAAAACAGATTCTATAAAATTATCGGTTACCGATCTTGTTATTGCATCGTCTTTTGGAGATGAAACTCTTGATGTTTCTGTTTTCACCCAAATTTTATTGGCAAGAGTATCTTTATGAAAAGTGATTAATTTATTTTCATAATTCATTCCTTTATTTGCACCAGCATCATTAATTTCTAAAGGCACTTGCGAAAGCTTGTTTACCAGCAAAAACTGACGGTTAAATAAACTATCTGGAATTTCAAAATAGACATCTGTTTTTACCTGAATAACATTAAAAAGGCCTTTAGAATAAGTACCTTTTTTTATCAAGTCGGCATAATTATTCTTTTTTGTGGTTGTTGAGTCTTTTTGTGTCTCGTTTTCTTTCTCCTTCTCTTTTCCTTTTCCGGATTGTTTTTCGGTTTTCTTCTCTTTAGCGTATAAAATACCTGTTGGCATTTGTGATAAACAGCCAATTAATACTAAAGTACCGATACTTAGTTTAACCGTGTTTCGATTCATTACAATGTTAAGTTTACGTTAAGTATGGGATAAAACTAAAGGAGTTACTTTTAAACTTAAAATTTTTTGGAGTGAATGGATATATTTCGGGAATGAGTGGATATTTTAACAGTTTATGAATGGAAAAACACATGTAAAAGTTTCGTTTTTGGCTAAAGCTTGAAATGTTTTTACTTGATAAAAGTCATAAATAGAAGCTATATACAGCAAACCAAAACCCTCACTTTCTTCTTTTTGTTCTTTTAACTGAATATTATTTACAATTGTAACACATTCGTCTGTAAGCGTTACTTGTAATAAAAGTGGCGCATCTAAGGTTGCTATATTGTGTTTCATTGCATTTTCTATTGCAATTTGCATTGCTAAATAAGGAATTTTAACTTTTGTAATTTGCTGGCGTTTGTCAAGCAATTCAAAATGAAGTTCTTTTGGAAATCGAATGCGCTGTAAAGCAATATATTGTTCGATGAATTTTAATTCTTGGTCTAAATCAACTAAATTACTACTTGGCGAATGAATTAAATAACGATAAGTATTACTTAAATCTAAAGTAAACTTCTGGGCTAAAGTGCTGTTAAGTGTAATTAGCATATACAGCGAATTTAACGAGTTGAATAAAAAGTGTGGATTAATTTGATTCTTTAGTTGTTGCAATTGCATTAGCGCTTTTTCTTTATTCATTTTTTCATTTTCTACTGCCAATTGTTCTTTCGCTTTGTAAGCGCGCTTTCTTTCTAAATTAAAAAAGTACAACAACAACAAAATAATAAAAATCGAACTCAAGAAAATTAAGTAAGTATTTCTTTTTAAAGGAATTAAATTATCGTCAACATTTACTTTTGGAAAATTGATGCTTATATATCCTTTAAAATTGGCAGAATCAAACGCTGTAAAAAATCGATATACTTCTAATTGTAAAAACTCTGAAAGAACCACTTTAGCTTCTTGGTTGTTATTTTTATATGTTATGGTATCGTTTTTTTTGGTTGAAGAAACCTGAAAAATATTCTGCCCAATTAAATCAATTTCTGGGTGATAAATACACGTGCCATCTTGTGCAAAAATATAAGCGTAATTTGGAGTTGTTATATCGATATTGGTAAGATGTGTATGCAATTCATTTAGATCGAAAATAAAACCTGTAACTATTCTCTTCTTATTTTTATTTACACTGTTCCAGCATATCCAATATAAATTATCATTAAACCGAATAAAGTTATTAATATTGGTTGTTTTTTGATTGTGAATAATATTTTGAATAAAAGATTCATTCAAAGAAAGAAGAGCATTTGAAGCTAAATTATGCTCTAAAATATTTGAAGTAGAATCTACAACAAGATACCAATTATAACTCGGAATGTTGTTGTAGTTTTGTACTTCGTTTAGCAATTCGTATTTTATTTTTAGCTGCTCAATTTTGGTTAATTTCGCCACATCGGTAAGCATTGTCAAATGATTATCAATCATTTTAAACTCTTCTTCTAAAGCATTTTTTCGGTGATTATAACTTTTCTTTATAATGTCTTGATAAGTTGCTTCATAGCTGCTATTTATCGATAAACTTAAAAATAAAACAGCAATTGAAGTGATACTTACAATGGCAATAGCTATACTAAAAACAGTTTTACGAGAAAGTAACCTAGAAGCCATAAACACAATCTTAAAAGAGTGCAAAATTAAGGCTTAAAGATTAAAATTCAACCTAATAGAAAGCTAAAGTTTACTTTAAAATTCTATTTCTGATTACTTCCAAAATTTTTCTATTATATCATTCCTCCATTAACACCTATACTTTGCCCTGTAATCCATTGTGATTCTTCGCTACTCAAAAATAAAATTATAGGAATGATGTCTTCTACATTTCCAATTCTATTAAATGCTGAAAAACTTGCTATTTTATTTATCATATCTGGTGTTTTTCCTTCTAAAAACAATGCTGTGCTTATTGGTCCAGGAAGAATTGAATTAACAGTAATTCCCTTATCTCCTATTTCCTTTGCAAATACCTTTGTCATTTGTTCTACAGCTACTTTTGTTGCAGAATATATTGCATAAGTTGGCATCATTAATTTTGATGTTGAACTAGAAATATTAATAATTCTACCATTTACTTCAAGTATTTCAGACGATTTTTGCATCATTAAAAAAACGCTTTTCACATTGATAGAAAACTGTTTATCAAATTCTTCTTCTGTAAAATCCTTTAACAATTTAGTAATCATAATTCCGGCATTATTGACAACAATATCTACTTTTCCGAAACACTTAATTGTTTCTTGAAAAAGAAAATCAACTTCTTTGCTGTTGCTTACGTTTGCTTTTATAGCAACGGCAGAACCTCCAAATTCAGTAATTTCTTGAACTACTTGATTTGCTTCTTGTTGATTTGAATTATAATTAATAACAACATTAATTCCTTTTTTTGACAATTCTATTGCTGTCTTTTTACCTAATCCTCTAGAAGATCCAGTAACTATAGCTGTTTTATTTTGTAATTCTTTCATTTATTTCAATGTTTAACAATACAAAATTACATTACCTACATTATTAAACTATGGTGAAGGTTTCAGAATTTTTTATACAAATACGAAATTATTTCTTTCTATACTCAGAAGGCGTTTTGCCAGTATGCTTTTTAAAATACTTTGTGAAATTTGTAGGATCAAATGTTAGTTTACGTGCCACGCTTGCAATTGTAATGTCATTGTTGTTTAAAAGCTGCTTGGCAAAGTCTATTGTTTTAGCATTGCATATATCACAAGGTGATTTTCCTGTAACGTCTTTTATTGTGTTGCTTAAATGAATGGGATGAATATTCATCATATTAGCTATATCATGAATTTGTAAAAAAACATCTGTTTCCCCTCTTGCAATTTCTTCCAAATGCTTATCTAAAATAGCATTAAACTGCTGATTAATTTCTTCTGGACGCATAACTTGATTGTTACTAAAATACTTCTGTTTTTCGAAACATTTTTTCAATGGATTTAAAAAACGTATTAAAGATAAAAAAATCCAAACATTAAAACCTATTTCACAAATACGCAAAATAGGTTTTAAATTATTTCATGAATAAAAAATTAATTATTGAAACTAAATTCTTACAAAATATCTTTTAATTTTTCTATAATATATTCTGGTGGCAAAATAGGTTTACCTGTTTTCATATCAACAAAAACCAACATTGAATAAGCAGTTGTTAATAACTCGTTTTTTTCATTATATAATTCGTAATCAAACTCAATTTTCACTCCGCTACATTCTTTGAAAATTGTACGTATTGTTAAATCTTCATCATACTTTGCAGGTCGTTTATAATTCATTGTTAAAGAAACCACCGGAAGCATTACACCCAATTCTTCCATTTGCTTATAAGATACTCCTAAACTACGCAACCACTCAACTCTCCCAATCTCAAAGTATTGCGCATAATTACCATGATACACTACTCCCATCTGATCTGTTTCAGCATAGCGTACTCTTACTTTATAATCATAATATTTCATCTTCCTAAAATTTGAATTTTATATCTTCTTTTATATTCTACTTAATCATTTTTTTTTAATATTACAATGCCATATTCATTTTTTTATCACGAAAATAGTTCACATATTTGCCCCTGCAATTGACACCGAAATCAATTCAAAAGTAGTAACTGTTTTTTAAAAAATCTAACCAAAAATGCAAGAATACAAAGACATGACAGCTCAGTCTGTATGGAACGCTTGTCTTGAATTCATTAAGGACAATATAGGGGAACAAGCTTTTAAGACTTGGTTTATGCCTATAAAAGCCATTGAATTAACTGGAGAAGGCCTAATCATACAAGTACCGAGTAAATTCTTCTACGAATGGTTAGAAGAACACTATGTTAGTATTCTTAAAAGTGCATTAAACAAAACTTTGGGTAGTAATGCTAAATTACTATATAAGATTCAAATGGAAAATGTATCAGGTAATAAGCAACCTTATACAGAACAGTTACCTAGTTTACAAAGAGGTCCTGTAAAAACACAGGAACTAGATGTGCCTATTCAGAATAAAAATCCTGAATTAAAAAATCCTTTTATTATTCCTGGAATTAGAAACGTAAAAATAGAATCTCAATTAAATTCTAATTATTCGTTTGATAACTTTTTGGAAGGAGATGCAAACCGTCTTGCACGTTCTGCAGGTATGGCTGTTGCTAAAAAACCAGGAGGAACATCATTTAACCCTCTTTTAATTTTCGGTGGAGTTGGATTAGGAAAAACGCACTTAGCACAAGCTATTGGTGTAGAAATAAAAGAGCTTTATCCAGAAAAAACAGTTCTTTATATCTCTGCAGAAGTTTTCACTCAACAATATGTTGACTCGGTAAGAAAGCAAACACGAAACGACTTTATTTATTTCTATCAATTAATAGATGTTTTAATTGTCGATGATATTCAATTCTTATCCGGAAAATCTGGAACGCAGGATGTATTTTTCCATATTTTTAATCATTTACATCAAAATGGAAAACAGGTTATTTTAACTTCTGATAAAGCGCCTGTTGATATGCAAGATATTGAACAACGTTTACTATCTCGTTTCAAATGGGGATTATCAGCAGAAGTTTCTACTCCTGATTTTGAAACAAGAGTAAAAATTGTAAAACATATTCTTTACCGAGATGGAGTAACAATGCCTGAAAATATTATTGAATATATGGCCAAACATGTTACTACCAATGTACGTGAATTAGAAGGTGCTATTATTTCATTAATTGCGCAATCATCATTCAACCGTCAAGAAGTAACTATCGATTTAGCACGTCAGGTAATTGAAAAATTCGTAAAACATACACAAAAGGAAATTTCTATCGATTTTATCCAAAAAGTGGTTTCGGATTATTTCGAAATGGATGTAGATACTTTAAAATCAAAAACACGTAAAAGAAACATTGTTCAAGCTAGACAATTAGCAATGTTCTTTGCCAAAAAATACACAAAAGCTTCATTAGCAAGTATTGGTTCTCAAATAGGAAAAAGAGATCATGCAACCGTTTTACATGCTTGTAAAACAATTGACAACTTGCTTGAAACAGATAAAGAGTTTAAGAAATATTTTGACGATATTAATCAAAAATTCTCTTAAGCATGAAAGCTAAAATACTAATGGTTTGTTTAGGAAACATTTGCAGATCGCCGCTTGCGGAAGGAATTTTGCAAAGTAAACTTTCTGAAAATGAATTTTTAGTAGATTCTGCTGGAACTGGTGCTTGGCACGCAGGTGAATTACCTGATAAAAGATCAATTGCTGTAGCAAAAAAATACGGTATAGATTTAACCAATCAACGAGCAAGGCAGTTTACAATCTCTGATTTTGAGGAATTTGATTTTATTTACGTAATGGATAAATCAAATTACAATAATGTAATTCAACTTGCAAAATCAGAAGAAGATAAGCAAAAAGTAAACTTGATATTAAATGTTGATTCAACCACAAAAAATCAAGAAGTTCCAGATCCATATTATGGTGGCGACAATGGTTTTGAGCATGTTTTTCAACTTTTAGATAAAGCTTGTAACAAAATAGCCAACAATTTAAAATCTACATAAAAACAATAGGAAGAAAGCACATTTCTTCCTATTGTTTTTTTTACTCATCTTTACTTAACTTTGTATTCAACAAATTAGTTTATTTCAAAATGGAGAAAGTATCAAAAACAGGCATACTATATATGATTCCTACAACTTTAGGAGAAAATGAACCTATGCAAGTATTGCCTCAAACTGTAAAAGAAACAATCGAAAAATTAGATATTTTTATTGTTGAAAACGAAAAAACAGTTCGAAAGTTTATCAAACGTATAGCTCCTCAAAAAAAACAATCAGAATTAATTCTTTTTCCATTAAATAAACATACTGATCCAAATACACACAAACAATATATTCAACCATTAATAGAAGGAAAAAATGTAGGTGTAATTAGCGAAGCAGGTTGCCCTGGAATTGCAGATCCAGGAGCTGCTATTGTAGAATTAGCACACAAACAAAACATTAGAGTTTTACCTTTGGTTGGCCCCTCTTCTATTTTATTGGCGTTGATGGCTTCTGGTATGAATGGACAAAGTTTTGCTTTTAATGGTTATTTGCCTATTGATAAAAATGAAAAGAAAAGTACTTTAAAAATGTTTGAGCGTTTATCCTTTGAAAGAAATCAGTCGCAAATATTTATAGAAACACCTTATAGAAACAATCAATTATTGCAAGATATTCTTCAAACTTTAAATCCAAACACCTTGCTTTGTATTGCTTGCGATATTACCTTAGAATCGGAATTTATACAAACAAAACCGCTATCTGCATGGAAAAGAACAACGATTGATTTACATAAAAAACCTTGTATATTTATTATTCATAAAAATTAAAAAGGAAGTCAATATGACTTCCTTTTTTTTGCTTTTTGTTTTTCTTCTAATGTTATTTTAGTTACTAAACTTTCTTTAATAAATATTTAGTGTTAATTAAATACAAATATATGTTACATTAAAGTTACAAATGAAGTAACAAAATATAAAACATTAAAAAATAACTATAACAGGCCGTTATAAATGCTTTTTAATTATCATTTTTAACAACAATCATCTAAAAAGCAAATAAATTCAAAATAACTACAGAAAAACTACACTAAAGGTTAATAATTACATTTTGTACAATCAATTTTATTAATTCAATTATATTTATCAAAAAAATTAAAACTAGATAGATATGATTCTAATAAAGATTTGATTTTTTATTTAATTTTCCTTTCATAAACCTTATTAATATAAAACAAAAAACGAATTTCTTAAATAAGTTGCTTGTAAATAACTTCTGAATACAAATAAATATATTCGAAGATCCCCTTATATTATATAACTTACTTAAAAAAAGAAATCTTGATTTACTATTTTTCAACATAGTTCTTTAAAGATATTTATGAACAAATTACTTTTTTTATTTCCTATAATACTTAGTCCTTTTTTGAGTGTTGCTCAATATTCTTTAAAAGGCAGAGTAATGAATAGAGATAATCAACCTTTAGATTATACAGATATTAATTTATCTGATGATGAAAACAACTTGCATACATTGGCGTTTACCGATGCAAATGGTTTTTTTGGTATTCAAAACATAAAAGAAAACCAATACACATTACAAATAAATTATTTTGGAGCAAAAATTTATCAACAACAAATTTTAATAAATCAAGATATTGATTTACATACAATAATTGTAAATGCAGAAACAGATTTAGATGAAATAGTTGTAAAATCTACTGCTAAATTAGTAGAACGTAAATCAGATAGAATTATTTACAATGTAGCTAATAGTATTGCCGCACAAGGTACAAGTGCTTTGCAAGCGCTAAATACTACACCAATGGTAAAAGTAAATGACCATGCAATAGATATTATTGGAAAAGGAACTGCCTCGATAATGATAAACAATAGACCTATTCAATTATCTGATGAAGCCTTGTTAGGCTATTTAAGTACCTTGCGATCGGATTCTATTGATAAAATTGAAATTATAACAACACCACCTTCAAAATACGATGCTGCAGGAAATGGCGGCATTATAAATATTATAACCAAAACCAATTCATTTGATGGTTTGCATGGCACAATAACAAGTAGTTTAGCTTACAATAAAAATTATACTTGGAACGGAAATGGAACAATCTCTTTTCAAAACAATAACTGGAATTTTATGGCTAAACTAAGCAGTAATTCTTCTGATTATTGGAATTCTAATGCTTATAATTATCGAAGTAATGAAAAGGATATCAGATCATTAAATATTATTAATGGAACAAATAAAAACCAAAGTGCAAGTATTACAACCAATTACAACTTTAATAATAAATCGATAATTGGAATTGCGTACGATTACACAAATTTAAAAGGAATTTATACAAAGGAAAATACAACAGATTATATTGAAGATGATTTCTTAACAGATCAAATTGAAGCTATTGCTAAAAACAACAGCAAAAATGCCTATCATTTACTAAACTTATTTTTTGAACATAATACAGATACTTTGGGCAGTAAATTATTTTTAGGTGCTAATTTTTTTACCAATAATCCAAATAGTAAATCAGATGTTAAAGATAAAAGTGACTTTACAACCATTGCAAATAGCATTATTCACGACAATAATTTAAAATATACTGTTTATAGTTCAAATCTTGATTTTACACAAGTATTTAATTGGGCAACTGTAGAAATGGGCGCAAAATACACACATTATAATAATAAACTCACAATGAATTATTTTAATGTAATAGAAAATAACTCTAGAAAAGACAAAGACAAGAGTAAAAGTAATCGTTTCAATTACACAGAAGAAAATATTGCTGCTTACATCGATTTTGATAAAAGATTTGATGCAATTTGGCAAATAAAAGCAGGTATAAGATATGAAGCTACAGAAACTGCTAGCCATTTATTAGAAACCGATGAAAACCATAAAAACAAATATTGTAAATGGTTTCCATCAGTTCACGTCTATTTCACGCCAAATGAAAAACATTCGCTGTCATTAAATTATGCAAAAAGAATAGAAAGACCTCATGCCAAAGTATTAAATCCGTTTAAATATTATGATAATACATACTCTTACAATGGCGGAAATCCACAACTTTTACCAACTTATACAGAAACTATAGAAGCAAATTATGCTTTTGCCAATTCGCTAAATATTTCGCTCTCTTATCAAAACACAACCGATACATTTGATCAATTAACCATTTTAGATGATAATATTTTCAAAACAACGTATTACAATATGTTAGATACTAAAAGTATAAGTCTTACCTTGATATATAACTTTAAACCTCTGCCTTGGTGGGAAACAAACTTAAGTGCCCGAACATTTACAAATAATTCAAAATACACAACAAATACAAACCAAATTCCACAAAACGGAATCAATTTTTACTATTTGTTTTACAATACATTTAATCTTAGCCATACACCAAACATTAATTTATTTATCAACTGGTTGCATCAATTGCCAAGTAAAGAAGACAATACAGCTTATCATGGTTTCAAAAATCTATCTTCTGGAGTAAATCTAAAATTATTAGATTCAAATCTAAATATAAATACTTCTTTTACAGACATTTTAAACACTGTAACTAGTAGAGGATCTATTTATTTTACAGATAATACGCAACATTATTTCAACAAATGGAACGCCAAAACCATTAGCCTAAGCGCTACTTATTCTTTCGGAAACGCTAGAAGTAAAAAAGAAATAAAAGAAATAACTTTTGAAGATAGCGAACGAAGTAAAATATAAACTACAATTAGTAAAGCAACGCCAAAAAAGCATTGTGATTTATCCATTTAAATCATAATGCTTTTCCTATTTTTTTGAGTATTTTTGTTGAACTTAAAACCTTTTCTATTGTGAGTTTTATTAAAATTACCGAGCAAGCATCATTATACGACAATTTAGAAAACATGTCGATTCAAGAGCTGTTATCAAATATTAATAAAGAAGATCAATCTGTTTCATTTGCAGTTGAACAAGCACTGCCCATGATTGAAAAAGTAGTAGAAACAACTACATATCAATTAAAAAATGGAGGTCGTTTATTTTACATTGGAGCAGGAACTTCGGGTCGATTAGGTATTTTAGATGCTTCAGAATGTCCGCCCACTTATGGTGTTACTCCCGATTTAGTAATTGGGTTAATTGCCGGTGGAGATACAGCTATTCGCCACGCAGTAGAAAACGCAGAAGATAATCCTAATCAAGGATGGATCGATTTAGAAAATCATCAAATTTCTCAAAAAGATATCGTTATCGGAATTGCTGCATCTGGCACCACTCCATACGTTATAAATGCATTGCAAACTTGTAATCAAAATAATATTATAACAGCTTGTATTACATGTAATCCAAATAGTCCGCTTAGTAAAACTGCACAATTCCCTATCGAAGTTATTGTTGGTCCAGAATTTATTACAGGAAGTTCACGTATGAAAGCAGGAACTGCTCAAAAATTAGTTTTAAACATGATTTCTACAGCTACAATGATACAATTGGGCAGAGTAAAAGGAAATCGAATGGTAGATATGAAAATGACCAACGCAAAACTAATCGAAAGAGGCATACATATTTTACAAACAGAGCTAAATATTTCGGCTGAAGAAGCTACAAAACTATTGCAAACACACAAAAGTGTGAGAGCAGCACTTGATAATTATCCTTTATTTTAATTTTATGGAAATAGAACACAAAACAGACAGAAATCTTTTAAAAAAAGGCGTTAAATACCTTGGTATTACTTTTCCTTTGTTGTTTCTTGGTCCTATTGTTTTACACAGTTCATTAAAAAATCAATCACATCCATTTTTTATTCCTGTGTTTGGCATTGCTTGTATTCTGTGTCTTTTGTCTATGTTTTTACTATTCAAAGGAATTAATACAATTATGAAATCATTATTTTCAAAATAAATAATATGAAAAACAAACTATTGCTTTTAATACCTTGCTTTGCTTTGTTTGCTTCTTGCTACAATCAAGAAAAAAACTGTGATAACTTTCGCACTGGTAAATTCGAATTCGTTACAACCATTGATGGCGTTGAAAAAAAATCTACTTTTTTACGCACAGATAAATATGAAATCGAAGAATTTGAAGGAAAAATTGACACTTCAAGCATTCGTTGGGTAAGTAATTGCGAATTTATCTTGCAAAAAATAAATCCAAAAAATATGGCCGAACAAAAAGCAGTAAGCATTAAAATAATTACTACTGATGGCGATGATTGTGTTTTTGAATATGGGCTTGTAAATGACTCACGACGAGAACGCGGCAACCTAACCAAAATAGGCGAACTTTAATAACTATTTTCCTATGATGGAAGCTTTTTTTACAGCCGATGCAATTATTGCATTTATTACCTTAACGTTTTTAGAAATTGTTTTAGGTATAGACAACGTTATTTTCATTTCAATTGTAACAGGTAAATTACCCGAAGAAAAACGGAAAAAAGCCACAAAAATTGGTTTATTTCTAGCAATGTTTATGAGAATTGGTTTGTTGTTTGCCATTACTTGGATAATAAAAATGAAAGCTACTTTATTTTCTGTTGATTGGGGATGGTTTTCTGCAAACTTCAACGGGCAAGCATTGATATTACTTGCCGGGGGTATTTTTCTTATCTATAAATCAACTAAAGAAATACACGAAAAAGTTGCACATGTACAAGCTTCAGAAAATGTAAGCACAACGGATAACGCAAAGCAAATTGCTACAAAATCATTTAGCAATATTATTATTCAAATTTTAATGATTGATATTATATTTTCAATCGATAGTATTCTTACCGCTGTAGGAATGACAAACGGAATTGAAGGTGCATTGTATATTATGATTGCTGCTGTAATTGTTTCTGTTGGTGTAATGATGATATTTGCTGTACCTGTTGGAAATTTTGTAAACAAAAATCCTTCAATACAAATTCTGGCTTTGTCTTTTCTAATTCTAATCGGGTTTATGCTTACTACAGAAAGTATGCACTTATCTGATGCAAAATTAGCCGGACAAGATGTAGGAGCCGTACCAAAAGGTTATTTATATTTTGCTATTGCTTTTTCTTTAATTGTTGAATTCATCAACATGAAAATCAGAAAAAAATAGTAACTATTCATATACAAAAGGCTTAAGCAATGCTTAAGCCTTTTTATTTTCTAAATATCTTTCTGTTACAAAATCAATATCTTTAATTGATTTTCGTGCCCAATCAATTCTTTTCTTTAATAATTGATCGTCTTTTAATTTCCAATCAATATCAGATTCTCTCAAACGAGTTGTCAGTCCTTGAATAATTATTGCAGCCGAAACAGAAATATTTAAACTTTCTGTAAAACCTACCATTGGAATAGTTATGTAATCATCAGCTTGTTCAATTATCTCTGGCGACAATCCACTTTTTTCTGTTCCAAAAAATACAGCTACTGGTTCATTTAAATCAAATTTATCCAAATTCTTTGCCGTTCCGTGTGGTGTTGTAGCAACAATTTTATATCCTTTTTCGCGAATGCTATCAATACAGCCTTGCACAGAATTAAATCGGTTAATATCTACCCATTTTTCTGCGCCTAAAGCAATTTCTTTATCAATGCGCTTACCAAACTTTTGTTCAATAACATTTAATTGTTGTACGCCAAAAACTTCGCAACTGCGCATTACAGCACTTGTATTATGCAATTGATACACATCTTCTGCAACAATTGTAATATGATTGGTTCTATTAACCAAAACCTCTTTAAAACGCTCTACTCTTTCCTTTGTTAGAAAAGATTCTAGATATTCTAGGTAGTTTGCGTCATTAAATAGATTATCTGAAAATTTCATTATCTTTATTTTTAAACAAATGCAAAGGTAATAATATTATGGAAAAACGATTAGTTGCACTTACAGGAGCAGGAATTAGTGCAGAAAGTGGAATAAAAACTTTTAGAGATGCTGATGGCTTATGGGAA
This sequence comes from Flavobacterium sp., assembly GCA_030151255.1. Lineage (GTDB taxonomy): Bacteria > Bacteroidota > Bacteroidia > Flavobacteriales > Flavobacteriaceae > Flavobacterium. The sequence goes on along the minus strand of JASLED010000008.1, from coordinate 27,619 downwards.
GGACATGATATTATGGAAGTAGCATCGCCAGAAGGTTGGAGGCAAAATAAAAGCGCTGTTTTAAAATTTTACAACGAAAGAAGAAAGCAACTTTTAGCATGCAAACCGAATTTAGCTCATACTTTTTTAGCTGAAATGGAACAACACTTCCGCACAACAATAATTACTCAAAATGTTGATGATTTGCACGAAAGAGCAGGAAGTCATGATATTATTCATTTACACGGCGAATTATTGAAAGTAAGAAGTGAAATAGATGAAAACCTAATTTATCATTGGAAAATTGATTTAAATAGCAACGATAGAAATGAATTAGAACATACTTTACGTCCGCATATTGTTTGGTTTGGAGAAATGGTTCCTGAACTAGAAAGAGCCATACCTTATGTTGAAAAAGCAGATGTTGTATTAATTATCGGAACATCTTTACAGGTTTATCCAGCAGCTTCTTTAATAGATTTCGCTAAAAAAGATGCTAAAATTTATTATATCGATTTAAATCCGGCTGCAACAAATTCATACAATCACACTATAAAAGTAATTGCAGATAAAGCATCTACTGGTTTAGAAAGCATTAGAGAAGAATTAATCAACTTTGGTCAATCAATCTAAATCGAAGAATTCAAAGCAGATTTTCTATCCGAATCAAAAACTTTACTTATCTTTCAATCTTCAAAAAATCAATAAATCATTTTACAATTTATCTATGAAAGGAATAATATTAGCTGGTGGTTCGGGTACGCGTTTGCATCCATTAACGTTATCTATTTCCAAACAATTATTGCCAATCTATGATAAACCCATGATTTATTATCCTTTATCAACGCTAATGTTAGCGGGTATAAAAGATATATTAATAATATCTACTCCGAGAGATTTGCCTTTATTTGAATCACTTTTAGGCAATGGAAATAATTTAGGAATTAAACTTAGCTATGCTGTACAACCAAATCCGGAAGGAATTGCACAAGCATTTGTAATTGGAAAAGATTTTATTGGCGATGATAATGTTTGTCTTATTTTGGGCGATAATATTTTTTATGGCAACGATTTAAAAAAGAAATTACAACAAGCCATAACAACTACTGAGCAAGAACAGAAAGCTGTTGTATTTGGGTATACCGTAAAAGATCCGCAGCGTTATGGCGTAGTAGAATTTGACGGTGAAAATAACGTAATTTCTATCGAAGAAAAACCAAAATTACCAAAATCAAACTTTGCAGTAGTTGGGCTTTACTTCTATCCTAACAATGTTGTAAAAACAGCTCAAGATCTTACACCTTCTAATCGTGGAGAACTTGAAATAACCGATTTAAACAACATTTATTTACTTCAAGAAAAGTTAAGTGTGCAAACCTTAGGGCGAGGATTTGCCTGGTTGGATACAGGTACGCATGAATCGTTAGTGGAAGCTACAGAATTTGTAAAAACAGTTGAAAAAAGAACTGGTTTAAAAATAGCTTGTTTAGAAGAAATTGCTTTGTATCAACAATGGATTTCACCTGCTGTATTAGAAGAAAATATAAAAGATTTTAAAGGCGATTATTACGATTATATAAGAGAGAATATTAACTATTTTTTGAAATAGAACTTACTTATTTTCTACTTTATAAATCCACTCTTGGTTATTTAAATACCAACGCACCGTTTGTTGTAAACCTTCAGTTAAATTTGTTTCAGGCTTCCAGCCCAAATCGATCAATTTAGTTGCATCAATAGCATATCTAAAATCGTGTCCTTTTCGGTCTTCTACAAATGTAATTAATGTTTCATTTTTTCCGCTTTGTCTGTTTAACTCGCTATCTAACAAACGGCAAATTGTTTTCACCAAATCAATATTAGTTACTTCATTACAACCGCCAATATTATATGTTTCTCCTATTTTTCCATTTGTAAGTAGAAAAACTATTGCTTTGGCATGATCATCCACAAATAGCCAATCTCTAACATTTAAACCATTTCCATAAACAGGAATAGGCTGATTGTTGATAATACGTTGAATAGTTACAGGAATTAATTTTTCTGGATATTGGTATGCACCATAATTATTGGAACAATTGCTAATAATAAAAGGTAATTTATACGTTTCGCCATACGCACGAACAAAATGATCTGAGCTTGCTTTTGATGCGGAATAAGGCGAATTTGGTGCATAAGGAGTTTTTTCTGTAAACAATCCATCATTTCCCAATGTTCCGTAAACCTCATCAGTACTTATATGATAAAATAATTTTCCTTCCCAATTATTCTCCCAAAGTTTTTTAAAAGCATTTAGCAAAACTACCGTTCCTAAAACATTTGTGGTTACAAAAGAAAGCGGATCAGCGATAGAACGATCTACATGCGATTCTGCAGCAAGATGAATTACGTGTGTAAATTGATATTGTTCAAATAAAGAAGTAATAAAGTTTTCATCTCTTATATCGCCTTTTATAAAAGTATAATTATCTCTATTTTCTACATCTTTCAAATTATCTAAATTACCTGCATAGGTAAGTAAATCTAAATTATAAACTGCTGCATTAGAAAAGTGTTTTAATACAGTTTTTACAACATGACTTCCAATAAAACCAGCACCTCCAGTAATTAATATACGCATTTGAGTTGTTAAATTCATAATTCGTTTTTTGATTTACACCCACAAATATATCCATAAAAAAACTACCAACAACAAAAAAGCATTGGTAGTTCATTTACTATTAAAGCAAATAAAAAAGTCAATTCTAAAAGAATTGACTTTTTTATATTAATTATTTAGCATTACTGGCATTACAAGCATTGTTACCGCTTCTCCGTCTTCTAAACCATCAACTGGTGTTAAAATACCTGCTCTGTTTGGCAATGACATTTCTAACATAATTTCATCAGATTGTAAATTGTTTAACATCTCTAATAAAAATCTAGAATTAAACCCAATTTGAATATCATCTCCTTGGTAATCACATGTTAAACGCTCATCTGCTTTGTTTGAGTAATCTATATCTTCAGCAGAAATATTTAATTCTGTTCCTGCAATTCTCAATCTTATTTGGTGTGTGGTTTTATTTGCATAAATTGCTACGCGACGTACAGAACTTAAAAACTGTACTCTGTTTAATAACAATTTATTTGGATTTTCTTTTGGAATTACCGCTTCGTAATTTGGGTATTTACCATCAATTAAACGACAAGTTAACGCATAATTATCAAAAGTAAATTTAGCATTTGAATCATTAAATTCAATTACTACATCTGCTCCAGAAGCCATTAAAATATTTTTCAAAATTGTTAACGGTTTTTTAGGCATAATAAAACTTGCCTCACTTGGTGCAGAAATATCTGTACGAGAATATTTTACTAATTTATGTGCGTCTGTAGCAACGAAAATTAATCCTGTTGGAGCAAATTGAAAAAATACTCCAGACATTACTGGGCGCAAATCATCGTTACCTGCTGCAAAAATAGTTTTGCTAATTGCTGTTGCTAATACACCTGCCGAAACTTCCGTTTTTGAAGGATCTTCTAAGCTCTCTGCCTTTGGAAATTCATCTCCAGAAGAATATGCTAATACATATTTTCCTACGTCTGAACTAATTTCGATAGTGCTATTTTCTTTTACAGAAAAAGTTAATGGTTGCTCAGGAAAAGTTTTTAATGTTTCTAACAATAGTTTGGCAGGAATGGCAATACTCCCTTGACTATTTGATTCTATTTCTAAGCTTGCAGACATAGTAGTTTCTAAATCTGATGCAGAAACTTTCAAAACATTATTATCTAATTCAAACAAGAAATTATCTAATATATGTAAAGTATTACTACTGCTAATAACACTTCCTAATACTTGTAATTGCTTTAATAAATAGGAACTCGATACTATAAACTTCATATAAAAAAAATTTTAGGTGTAAATGGCTTTACAATTACAAATATATTCGTTTAAATTCAATAATAAAAGTAGAAAACGCACTACTTTTTAACATACGATTTTCTTTTTACTAATGTAAACAAAAAACCTATGATTAATAAAATCAGTACTGGTATTGTAAAAATTAAAATTTGAATAGTTGTATAGTTTTCAAATACTTTAATTTTATCTAAAACAGGAATTTTCACCTCTTTTGTTCGAAGGTTTATCAATCCAGAATCATCTAGTAAATAGTTTACCGAATTGAAAATAAACTCTTTATTACCATACATTTTATTTGTCCATTTATCATATCCTATTTCTAAAGGTTGGTAATTTTGATCTAACTGATTTCTGATAATATCACCATCACTTACAATAATCATCTTATTTTCGGTACTCAAATACTTAGGATTTTCAATTTTGAAAGGAAGTATTCTATTTTCAAAAACCGATTTAAATTGTCCTTCCAAAAGTACTCCTAAAATATAACTTCCTTTATCGGCATATATTTCTGGCGTAGTTTTTTCATTTACGATATCTAAACTTACTTCTGACGGAGTGCCTTGCAATAAAGAATATTTAGAAGATTGCAGTAAAACAGTTTTAGAAATATTATTTTTTAAAGTATCAATTGGCGAAGCAAAATCTAAACGAACTCCTTCTATGTTTTTAATAATAGGATGATTTCCCTCTGGATAAACAAATGGTGCAAACTTCCATAAAACTTCTGCATATTGCGTTTCGCTTCCTTGTCTACCAACAGCTAATTTTATTGGCGTTGCTACCTCATCTTTTACCAAAACAGGATTTATTCTAACACCGTATTTAAACAGCATTTCTCCTAAACTTTGATCTTTTGAATAAGTAAACATATTTCCTTTTTCGCGCAAACTATCAAAATCAGCCTGAACTTGATCTAGCAACCAAAGTGTTTTTCCGCCATTCATAATAAACTGATCAAGCACTTCTATCTGTTTAGCATCAAACTCTTTTGTTGGTTTAGCAATAATAGCTAAATCAAACGTTTTTAATTGCTCTAATACTTTTAAAGAATTATTAGCTACAGAATCTAATGTGAACGGTGCTATATGATAGTTTTCTTTTGCTGACAAAATAAAATCTGCCATAAAATGATCTTCCAATTCACCATTTCCTTTTAAAATGGCAATTTTCTTACTTGTTTCTCTATTTACTTTTTCAATTGCTTCGGCAAATGCGTATTCTAAATGCTGAATTGATGTTAATACTTTTTCTTCTGTATTGGCACCCAACATATTTTTTAGCAACTGAACTTTCGTTGTTTTATCTCCTTTTGAAACCAATGCCCACGGAAAAACCAATGCTTGAGATTGCATTCCTTTGTTATTTACCGTTAACGTAATTGGCTTTATTCCCATTTGAAATAAATTGCCAACTATTTGTTCTTCATTTGCGCCAGAATCTGCAAGCGGACTTACAAATTGAAAAAGAATATTTCCGTTTTTAGACGAAAATTCTTCTAAAAGTTGACGCGTTTCGGTTTGTAATTTCACAAATTCTTGTGGAAACTGTCCGTCTAAAAGTACTTCAATAACAATCGGTTCTTTTACCGACTCAATAATTTCTGTAGTAACCTCAGATAATGTATAGCGCTTATCTTGTGTAAGATCAAATCGATGATAAACCACCGAACTAATTAAGTTTACGGCAATAATTGTAATGATAAAAACTCCTAACTGAAGGATGTTCTTCTTAGTATATTTTTTCATTATTTACGCAATTGATTAATTCTAAAAACAGTAAAACTCAAAAACAAAATGGTAAAAGACATAAAGTAAATAATATCTCTTGTGTCAATTACACCTTTTGAAATGCTATTAAAATGGGCATTCATACCAAATTGTCCAATCCAATGTAAAGCAGAAATACTTTGCAAAACCACAATTCCGTATGAAAAAAACAAACAGCCCAAAACAGCAATTATAAAAGCAATTACCTGATTATTTGTTAAAGATGAAGCAAAAATTCCGATAGAAGCATAAGCTCCACTCAAAAAAATTAACCCAACATAAGAGCCAATTACACTGCCCAAATCAAAAACTTGTCCGTCTAATAAATAATTTTGTAAAACCCACGGATAAACAATAGTTGGTAAAATAGCCAATAAAGTTAGAATAAGTACTCCGAAAAATTTTCCTAATACAATAGACCAAACAGACAATGGTTTTGTTAAAAGCAATTCCATAGTACCTTGTTTTATTTCTTCAGAAAAACTACGCATTGTAACAGCAGGCAAAAGAAAAACAAATACCCAAGGAGCTAAAAAGAAAAACGGCGACAAATCTGCAAATCCACTTTGTGGAATATTATATGTACCGTCAAAAACCCATAAAAACAAGCCATTGATGACTAAGAAAACACCAATAACTAAATATCCGATTGGCGATCCAAAAAAAGTTTTTATTTCACGTAAACTTATTGCATTCATACTTACTAGCAATTATTTTAAAGTAGCATATTTATCTAAACTCCATGCTTCTGCTTTTTCTTTAAAAAGCGATTTCACATAAGGCCAAACCTCACCAAAAAGAGTAGATTTTTTATATTCTTCCAAGTTAGTTTCATCATCCCAATAGCTGTAAGTAAACCATATTGAAGGATTGTTTCTATCTTGATATACTTCTAAAAATTGGCATCCAATAAAGTTTCTAATTTGATCTTTGTGTTGCTCAAAATGAATTTTAAAGTCTTCTATCTTATCTTCTTGCAAGGTAAGTTTTACTATTCGTACAAACATAGTGTGTTATAAATATAGTTGTTTTGGTTGAGTTGTATTATTCTTCTTCTTTAAATTCAATATAAATCTGATCTTCTAAATGTACACCTAAAAGCGTTCTAATAGAACCTCCTGGCTCGTTAATTTTAGAATACATAATACCTACCACTAACTGCCCTACTTCATTAAACAAAGCTAAGAGCTCGCCTGCCTTTGACATTAATTCGCTTTGGTCATTTATATTAAAATCAGCAAAACATTGATTTACTTTTGTAATTGTACGATTTTTTATTCGAATACCAAACTCTCTTCCTTTACCAACCTGCTCAAATAGTTCTTTTGACACATTGGTAATCAAGTTTCCATATTTATCTTCGTAAACGTACGTTCCAATGATTAAATTCTTTTTGATGGTTAAATTGTCTAATAGTAAATTTAAACGATATAAGTTTTCTATTGGCTGACCAATGCTTGACAAAGGTTTTCCTTCACAAAGTTGATACGCACAATACACAAATACATCATTAGTATTCATTCCTTCTGTATGATTGATAGCAACAGCTTCTTCAAAATCATTATTTCCAATAGCCACAGCTATGGCTCCATTATCAGTTCCGATAAAATAATGTCCTTGATATTTTACACATACTGCTGGAGAAAATGGTAAAATAGCCGAAGCTACAGATAAAATATGAACCGTCCCTTTTGGAAAATGAGTATATGACATAGACAAAACAAAGCCAGCGTCTTTTACTCGAAAATTCTTTATACCATGAGAAATATCTACTACATTACAATCCTGAATATTTGAGAAAATTTTTCCCTTTAATACTCCCACATAATAATCAGTATATCCAAAATCGGTTGTTAATGTAATTATTCTTCGCATTATTTTCACCCCAGTTTATAACAAAAATCAAATTTTTATAGTAGATTTGAAATACAAAATTATACTATTTTTTTAATTAATATCTATTAGTATTGAACGAAAGAACGATAGAACTCACAGAAATAAGTCCTAAAGATTTTTGGGGCACTCAGGATGCACATTTAACCTTGTTAAAAAAACTTTATCCGCGTTTAAAGATTATCTCAAGAGGTTCAGTTTTAAAGGTATATGGCGAGGAAGAAATTTTGGACGAATTTGAAAAAAAATTTGTTCGATTAGTAAAATATTTTCAAAGATATAATAGAATTGATGAAAATGCCATAGAACGCCTTGTAATGGATAGCGATATACCGCAAACAAATGCTCTTGATGAAATTTTGGTGCATGGTGTAAACGGAAAATTAATAAAAGCAATAACACCCAATCAGGAAAAACTTGTTAAATACGTAAATCAAAATGATATGGTATTTGCTATTGGTCCAGCTGGTACAGGAAAAACCTATACAGGCGTTGCTTTAGCCGTACGAGCGTTGAAAAACAAAGAAGTAAAGCGAATTATACTAACAAGACCTGCTGTTGAAGCTGGAGAAAATCTTGGTTTTTTGCCAGGTGATATGAAGGAAAAATTAGATCCATATATGCAGCCTTTATATGATGCTTTGAGAGATATGATTCCGTCGCAAACCCTAGAAGATTATATTGCAAAAGGTGTAATACAAATTGCGCCATTGGCATTTATGCGTGGTAGAACACTAGACAATGCTTTTGTAATTTTAGATGAGGCTCAAAATACAACTCATTCTCAGATGAAAATGTTTTTAACTCGTATGGGAAAAAGCGCTAAGTTTATTATTACAGGAGATCCGGGTCAGATTGACTTACCGCGTAAAGTTTCATCTGGCTTAAAAGAAGCATTAGATGTTTTAAAAGACATTGAAGGAATTGGAATGCTGTACTTAGATGATAAAGATATTGTAAGACATAAACTTGTAAAAAGAATTGTAAATGCTTACAAAGTTTTGGATGATAGAGAAAATCAAATGATTAATACAATAAAAAAGGTTGAGAACTAGCTCAACCTTTTTTATTGTAAACCTATTTTTGGTTAAAGATTATAAGTATCTCTAAAAAATTGTAATTTTAATTCTCCTCCAACGTAAAGATTTAAATCATCTCCATCCAATTCATATCGGTCACATTGTTCTAATATTTCCAATAACTCTCTTTCTCTTGATTTATTGCTCGAAACATATTCTGGCGAAAGTACAATTTTAAATAAAATAGAATCTCCTTCACAAATCACATCACCATAAATCATATGGTTACCTCCACTTCCAGAAAAACTACGTGTGTTTACATCTATACAAACCAAAGGTATTTGATTGATTCCTAAATCTTCAATTCTTTTATTTTCAAACAGTTTAAAGATCCAATTTCCAGATAAGTTTCTATCATAAATGTAATGACCAAAACAAGCAAAATCTACTGGTTCTTTTTCTTTTTTTACCAAACTAACTGCCACAGAATAATCAAACCTTCCATCTAAGAAAGATTTTGCATTTTCATCTTTATAAATTGTCATTTCTATCATTTCATTCTCAGTAGATGAACGATAAATACGACTTTCTCCATCAATTAGAGGTTCTTCGTATGGAAAAATAATTTTAGTATTGGGTTTTAGACCAGTATACACAATACCTTGCTTACTAATAGTTACTATTTGCAAAGAATCTTGTGCAATAATTTTAAAAAAAACACCTTCTGTATCTTCTTTTCTCAATAAATCTAAGTGCTTACTATCACTATCATTATGCGTTTTTTCAGACACACCATCTATACCACATGACGGAAATAACGAAACAGTTAAAGCCAAAATCATAATTTAATATTTTTACGTTACAAAGATAATTCCAAACAATATACCAAAAACAGATGTTGCTGGCACTTTAATCTAATTTTAACACTAAGATTTATTTAAAAAAATATTTTTAATGATAACTCTTCAAATATGTTAAACATTTTCTACTCAAAAACAGTATTTATTTACCAATTCTAAAATTACATTTTATTTACACTACATACAAAACTTATTTCAATTTTTATTATTTATTTAATATTTCATAAAATATAACATAATAAAATTAACAAAAAATAAACACAAGAAACTATTATTACCGATTTACTTCATTTAATTCACAATTCAATATTTATATTTAAAGTAGCACAAATCAGTAATGTATTCAAGTAACATATTTTTCATATTGCTCTAAATAATAAATTTCTTTCATTAAGATTATTTTATAAAATCAACAACCTATAATTCTAAACAAAAACTTAATAAAATGACAAAACATGTCGAATAAAAAGAATAATTTATTCCACTTTAATTGAAAAACAACAAATAAAGTTCTTTCCTTTAATTTAAATTCTAAATTTTATCGTTGAGATCGGGTCATTCTATCATTTTGCATCAAATCTTTTTTCAATATATTTAACTGAAAACCAATAGACTTAAGAAGATCTAACATTTCATCACCTAAATATTGATTGATTTCGTAAAACAAGATTCCATTTTCTGTAAGATTTTTGTACGCTAAATGTGCAATTTTTCTATAAAAGAGTAACGGATCGTTATCACTAACAAATAATGCTGTGTGAGGTTCGTATTTTAAAACGTTATTCTTTATTTCAACCTTTTCCATTCCTCGCACATATGGAGGATTTGAAACAATAATATCGTACAAATCGGGAAATTTTTCTACAGTCAAAATATCTTGATGCGTAAAATTCACCTCTACTCCAAGATGCATTGCGTTTTGCTTAGCTACTTTTAAAGCTTCTTCAGAAACATCTAAAAGAGTAACATTTGCGTTAGGTAACATTTTGGCTAAAGTAATGCCTATGCAACCGCTACCTGTACCAATGTCTAAAATATTAATTGCTTTATCTTTGTTTACAGAAGCTAAAATCCACTCTACTAATTCTTCCGTTTCTGAACGCGGTATTAATGTATGCTCATTTACCTGAAAAGTAAATCCATAAAAATAAGCTTTCTCAAAAATATATTGCACTGGTTTTTCTTCTTCCAAACTCTTCAAAACCATCAACCATTTTTCTTCTTGATTTGTTGTTAAATCGGGATTCATCAATACATCAATTCTGGTTTTTCCTTCTAATTCATTCAAACAAAAAAGAAAAAGCTGCTGTGCCTCTTGCTCATCATATACCGGAGTTAATCGATCTATATACTGTTGTTGTAACGTTTTTATCTGCATAGTTTTGAGTCCAAAACAATTTTGTTTTAGCTAAAAAGGATTAAATTTGTTCAAAGATACATCATTAATCAATTTTGAAAAAACACGAATATTATATTTCACGCTGCATTTCATTAGCAAACAAAGGAATTTTTGCTGCTTTACCCAATCCATCTGTGGGAGCTGTAATTGTACATAATAATAAAATTATTGGAGAAGGATATACTTCTGCATACGGTGGTGCACATGCAGAGGTAAATGCAATTGCCGCTGTTCAAAACAAAAAATTATTATCAGAAAGTACATTATATGTTAGTTTAGAGCCATGTAGTCATTTTGGCAAAACACCTCCTTGTGCAGATCTAATTGTAGAACACAAAATTCCGAAAGTTGTAATCGGAACAATTGATCCGTTTGCAGCAGTTTGTGGCAATGGAATAAAAAAATTAGAAGATAATGGAATAGAGGTAATTGTTGGAGTATTAGAAAAAGAATGTCGAGAAAGCAACAAACGTTTCTTTATTTTTCACGAAAAAAAACGTCCTTATATAATTTTAAAATGGGCACAAACAATTGATAATTTTATTGCTCCATTGCAAAAAAACTCAAATCGTCCGTTTTGGATTTCCAATAATATTGCTCAGCAAATTGTACATCAATGGCGCGCCGAAGAAATGGCTTTTTTGGTTGGAACACAAACCGTAAAAGATGACAATCCCTCATTAACAACCAGAAAATGGTTTGGTAAAAATCCAACGCGAATTTACATTGATAAACAAGGAAACATTGACACAACTTTTACTATAACATCAGGCGAAGCAAAAACAATATGCATTACAGCAAATTCTTCTTTGCAATCTACACCAAATGTAACTTATCTTGTGGCTGATTTTTCTGATAATTTACCTCAACAAATTGTAGAATTATTATATCAACAAAAAATAATGTCTGTTGTTATTGAAGGCGGATCAGCAACATTACAACATTTTATTGATGCTAATTTATGGGATGAAGCTCGAATAGTAATTGGCAACAATTTATTGCACGAAGGAAAAAAAGCGCCAATCCTAAACAAATTTGCGTCTATAGAAACCAAAAATATTTTAGATAATCAATTACAGATTATAAAGGCAACGTAATGACGGAAGAAAAAGATTTTTACAAAACCATTAACCAACCAACAGAAGAGGTTTTATACAAAGAAAAAAATAGTAAATTTTTTGGATATGCCTTTCCTATTGAAAAAGAAGAACAAGTAAAAGATATCTTAGATAACATAAAAAAACAGCATTATAATGCGCGTCATTGGTGTTATGCTTTTCAATTGGGCGCAGAACAAGTTTACTATCGTGCAAATGATGATGGCGAGCCTAGTAACACAGCTGGAGCTCCAATTTATGGACAAATACAATCATTTGATGTTACAAATATTATTATCATTGTTGTTCGTTATTTTGGCGGAGTAAAACTGGGTGTTGGTGGTTTAATTACCGCTTATCGAGCTACGGCTCAAATGGCAATGGAAGAAGCTGAAATTATTGAAAAAACAATTGATAAAAAATTTAAAGTTCGATTTGAATATAAAGACATGAATAATGTAATGCGAGTAATAAAAGAAAAAAATCTCAATGTCATTAGCCAGCAAATGGAAATGAGCTGCGAAATTAAACTTTCTATTCGCAAAAGTGAATATGCAAAAGCTCTGGAAGCCTTTATTCCTTTTTATGAGGTTAAAGTTTTTGAAGAAAATGACGAACATTATTAATAAAAAAAGCAGTTTTATTTTTACTTAAAACTGCTTTTTTTATTTTAAATATTTAGAGTAATAATCTCCGTTTATTCTTCCGTTTTTACATTGTCTATATCGGCATCAATTGGGGTTGGAACTACAAACTCTCGATAATAAATTTTTACCAACCACATAAAGGCAGAAAACAATACTGGTCCGAAAATAATTCCAATAAAACCAAAAATTTTTATACCAACAACAACGCCAAAAATAGTTATTAAGGGATGAATATTTGCCATTTTTTTCTGTAATAAAAATCGAAAAAGATTATCAGATAATCCAACAACAATAATGCAATATAATCCTAATCCAATTGCATTAAAATCATCACCTTTTATAAATAAATTTAATATAAGCGGAACATAAATTAAACTAGAACCAACAATTGGTAACATTGCGGCAAAAATGGTAAGAATAAAAAACATAAACGAATCTTCTACACCAAAAATAAGATAGCCAATATAAGCTACCATTGCTTGAAGCAAAGCGGTTAAAGGAAGTCCCACTGTATTAGAAATTACCATCTTATTCATATCTACTCGTACAGCCTCAATATTATCTCTTCTCAATGGTAAATAAGTAAGAATCCATTTTTCTAATTGTTTGTATTCTTTTAGCATAAAGAACAAAATTAGATAAGCAACTCCTATTTCTATTAATCCCTTAACAGAAGTATTTACAATAGCTTGAAGGGCTTTTGTTCCAATTTCTGCGGCTTTTCCAATGTTTTCTTCATTTAGAATGTCTATTTTATAATTATCTTTAAAATGTTTTACAAGTTTTCTTACATCTTCCTGAATTTTTACTTTATCATCCAATAAAATCAAAACCTTTTTAGTAAGTGTTTGCATTAGAATAAAGAAAGGCAATAAAACCAATACAAAACTTGAAAGCATTAAAGTAGCGATAGCTAAAATTGAATGCCATCTTTTTTTATTCGTCAGCCATTTATATGGATTTAAAAGTAAGACAAACAAACACAGCGCTCCCAAAATTCCTGGCAGAAAAAACACAAGTTTACTTGCTAAAATATAAAATACATAAAGAATAATTAATAACAAACCTACCTGTACTAAAACACTAGCTGGTATTAATTTTACTTTTTTTGACATCATATCGCTATTTTTTATAATTTTAATTAAATCTATAAATAATATTTGTAAAAAAAAGTAAAAAACAAACTTTAATTACATTTATTATTTCATATTATTTGAACAGTTTGTCTTATATCTAATTTCCTTAAAACTATTGCAAAAAAAAATCGATAAACTTATAAGCTTATCGATTTTGTATAATATAAATATCTAGATTATTTTAAATGTTTATGTGTATTTAAAATAGCCATTTCATTTTTATGATCAATCCATTCTTGTCCTTTCATTTTTCGCATCATAGTATCATATCCTCTCATAACTGTAACATTATAAGCTGCTTTTGCCAAATTGGTAATTTTTGATGGAAATGCTCGTAAACTCATTGAAAAACTTGGTGTAAGATATTTCATATAATGCCAATACCCTTCTGGCATATATAGCATTTCTCCATGTTTTAGGTTGCATATATATCCTTCCAGATGTTTTAAAGCTGGCCATTTTTCAAAATCTGGGTTGTCAAAATCAATATCTTCTCTAGAAATTAGCGCATGTGGTACTTTGTACATATATTTTGTTTGACTCGGATCAAACAAAACACATTGCTTTTCGCCATGAAAATGAAAGTGTAAAATATTAGAATAATCAATATCAAAATGCATAAACACTTTAGAATTAGTTCCTCCAAAGAATAGCATCGGTAAAGACTTCACTAATCTTAATCCTAGATTTGGCCATTTAAAATCTTTTTGCAAAGATGGCACTTCCTTCATTATATTATATAAAAATATACGGTAATTTGTAGGTTTAGATTCTAATAAATCGATGTATTCTGCCATTTTCATTTTAGCATGCGCTTCATTAAAACCATCCTCATGAGTTACAGGTCTGTCGTCATATAAAGGCACTTCCTTATCTGCTGCTAACTCCTTTATGTAAGACAAATGCCATTTTTCATATGCAGGCCAATCTTCGGTTAATCTTTCAATTACAACTGGTTTCTGCTTCTTAAAATAGTTTTCTATAAATTCTTCTTTTGTAATCGTTTTCCTTCTTTCTATTTCTTGAAGTTTCAATGTTTCCATATCCATTTAATTAATAACTAAACATTAGAATAACGTAACTACAAATTTAATAAACCGTTATTAAATTAATAATTGCCAGACAAGAATTAACATTTATATAAAAAAATCGTTTGCGCAATTAGCACTCAAAACAAAACATACAAAAATTATTAGCTTTCCTTTATTAATAATTATCAAAATCAGTTGCCTTCTGTAAAAAAAACAATGCTAAAAATAAAAACCTTTAGCAATTATTATCTTAAACTGTCGTTCTCAGTAAACTTATAGATACTAAAAAAAACTTAAAGACAATTTTTTCCACATCTATTTTAGTACATTTACTTTTATACTAACAGTTACAAAACCTATATTTTCAATTTTGTTTCAGCAATCAGAAGAAGATTTTTTAAACGAATTAAAATGCTTAGAAACTAAAAATCTAGCATTTAAAAAACTTGTTGATGCCAACAAAAAACAACTATATTTTCATATAAGAGCCATTATTTATAATCATGATGATACTGACGATGTATTACAAGAAACTTTTATTAAGGCATTTAAAAACATTGATTCGTTTAAAGGAAACAGTAAACTTTCGTCTTGGTTGTACAGAATTGCCACCAATCAGGCGCTAGATTTTTTAAAAAACAAAAGTAAATTAATCAAAATAGATATAGAAGAATACCAACAGCAATTACTCAATAACTTAAGCGAAGATAGTTATTTTGATGGCGAAGAGGCGTCAATTCTACTTCACAAAGCCATTGCCAGTTTGCCCGAAAAACAGCAATTAGTTTTTAAACTAAAGTATTTTCAAGAGCTGGACTATCAGGCAATGTCCGAAATTCTAAATACTTCCGTAGGTGCTTTAAAAGCATCTTATCATCACGCTACAACTAAAATTAAACTTTTTTTAGACGAGCATTAAACCTTTTGTTCAAAATACAGTCTAAATAAGCAAGAAAAAGAAAAAATGGATAAAAATTCTAACGCGTTGCCCAAAACTGGATTTAAAGTTCCTGACAATTATTTTGATCAAATTGATCAAAAGATATTTGAGCGCTTAAACGACACAGAAAAAATAAAGCCAAAAGCACCAAAACTAATACAGTTTAAACCTTACAAAAACCTGCGTTCTATAGCTGCTATTTTTATTTTATTACTTGGGGTTGGTTATTTGGTTAAGTACAATACACAACAAAATATTAGCAACGATACGATTGAAAACTATTTTGAATACAATCCGTGGTACAATACATTATCTTCCGAAGTAATAAATTCTTTTGATGAATCTGATTTTTCAGAATTAGAGCAAAATATCAAACTAAATCAAAAAGAAGTAAACGATTACATTCTTACTAACATTGATGTTGAATATTATTTAAATTACTAATTACGCAATGAAAAAGTTAACTTTAATCTTAATTATTGTATTTTGTGTGTCAATGGCAAATGCACAACCAAAATCATCCGATCAAATCAGATCATTAAAAATTGCCCACATATCATCTGTTTTAAATCTAACTTCAGATGAAGCAGAAAAATTCTGGCCATTATTTAATACTTACGATAAACAATTAGCAATTTTAAGAGGTTCTTCTATTATAAAATATTTAAAAACAACCGAAAGTTCTGAAATCGAAACTATCTCAGAAAAAGAAGCTACAGAAAAAATTCAAAGCTTAATTGATTTTGAAGAAGATTATTTTACACTAAGAAAAAATTTTATTATTGATTGCAAAAAAATACTTAGCAACAAGAAAATTTTATTGCTAAAAAAAGCAGAAGAAGACTTTAACAAAAAGCTTTTGAAACAATACAAGTCAAACAAATAAAGTATTTAACGTAAAAATAATATAAATACATAAAGCATAGCCTACAAAGACGTATATTTGTAGGCTATTTTATTTAGATATATAATGAGATTACACAGAAACTTAGTCTTTACCGTTATTGATTCTATTTTATTAATATTCAATGAAGGTGAATATGCAGATAAAGTTGTTGCAAAAGCACTTAAAAAAGACAAACGTTGGGGAAGCGCCGACCGCAAATTCGTAGCTGAAACAATATACGAAATTGTTCGTTGGAAAAGATTATACACCGAAATTGCTGAAGTAAAAGAACCTTTTACTAGAGATGATGCATGGCGCGTTTTTACTGTTTGGGCAGTGCTTAGAGGTTACAAATTACCTGATTGGAAATATTTTGAAAACGCACCGCTTAGAAGAATAAAAGGACGTTTTGACGAATTAAGCAAAATTAGAGTATTCAAAGAATCTATTCCTGATTGGATGGATGAATTGTGTTTATCTGAACTTGGCGAAGAAGTTTGGTCAAAAGAACTTGCAGCTCAAAATCAGCAAGCTCAAGTTATTCTTCGCGTAAATACATTAAAAACAACACGCAAAAAATTGCACGCTATTTTAATGGATTTAGATATAGAAACAATCATTTCTGAAGATTACCCAGATGCACTTATATTAAAAGAAAGAGCTAATGTTTTTTTAACAGATGCTTTTAAAGAAGGACTTTTTGAAGTTCAAGATGCTTCATCTCAATTAGTAGCTCCATTCTTAGGTGTAAAACCAGGTATGAGAGTAGTTGATACTTGTGCGGGCGCTGGAGGAAAAACGTTGCATTTAGCTTCTTTAATGGAAAATAAAGGGCAAATTATTGCTATGGATATTTATGAGAGTAAACAAAAGCAATTAAAAATACGCGCAAAAAGAAATGGAGCTTTTAATATAGAATACCGTATTATTGAAGGTACAAAAACAATTAAAAAATTACATGAAAAAGCAGATCGTGTATTAATTGATGCACCTTGTAGTGGTTTGGGAGTTATTAAAAGAAATCCTGATACAAAATGGAAATTACAGCCTGAGTTTGTAGAAGAAATTAAACAAGTTCAACAGCAAGTTTTACAAGACTACACAAAAATTGTAAAAGTTGGTGGCCAAGTTGTGTATGCTACTTGTTCTATTCT
The DNA here is from genome assembly GCA_030151255.1 of Flavobacterium sp. Classification (GTDB taxonomy): domain Bacteria; phylum Bacteroidota; class Bacteroidia; order Flavobacteriales; family Flavobacteriaceae; genus Flavobacterium. Next base: position 9,902 of record JASLED010000008.1, on the reverse strand, counting down.
TCCATCAGAAAACGAAAAACAAATTGAAAAGTTCTTAGCTTCAGAAAACGGAAAAAATTTCAAATTCATAAAAGATCAAAAAATTCTTGCTTATGAATCTGGTTTTGACGGCTTCTATATGGCACTTTTAGAACGAATAAAATAATCGCACTTACATTTTAGCACTTTATAAAACAAACACTTAAACAAAAACAAATGAGAAAAAGATTTATCTTTTTAATGTCTCTAGCTGTAATTAGCATTAGCTGCACAAGAGATAACGTTTTAACACTGGATGATTTAAACAACACAAAACCAGTTGTTCCAACAACACCTCCGGGCGACAACAACGGTGGAAACGAAAACGGTGGAAACGAAAACGGTGGAAACGAAAACGGTGGAAATGAAAACGGTGGAAATGAAAACGGTGGAAATGAAAACGGCGGAAATGAAAACGGAAACTATGTAATTCCTGCTAATTTAACCGCTTATTACAGCAATGTTGATTTTTCAAAATCAGGAATGACATTAAAAGCCGATTTAGAAAAAGTAACGACAGAAAAACATACTAAAAACTTATCTTATGATGACATTTGGAATGCTTTAAAAGTTACAGATTTAACTCCTGCTGGTAATGAAGTTTATTTATTATACGGTCATAATGGCGTTTCAACAGGTCAAACTGCTTATACAAGAGGCAAAAATCAAAATGGTGGAGGTAACGGACAATGGAACAGAGAGCATACTTATGCAAAATCTCTAGGTTCTCCAGACCTTGGTACTTCAGGACCTGGTGCTGATGCACATCATTTACGTCCTGCTGACGTTCAGTGGAACGGAGCAAGAGGAAACCTTAAATTTGCTAACGGAAGTGGAAAATCTGGAAAAGTATCTGGCGGATGGTATCCTGGTGATGAATGGAAAGGAGATGTTGCTCGTATGATGATGTATATGTACATTAGATATAACAAAAGATGTTATCCTACAGGTGTGGCTATTGGAACAAAAAATACGATTGATGCAAATATGATTCAAATGCTTTTAGAATGGAATGCTGAAGATCCTGTATCTCCAATAGAAATTCAAAGAAATAATTACTTAGCAGATAGATCAAATCCTTATGCACAAGGAAATAGAAATCCATTCATTGACAATCCGCATTTAGCTACTCAAATTTGGGGTGGTCCAGTTGCAGAAAACAAATGGAAAAAATAATATTAAGAAAGAGTTACTTAGGTAACTCTTTTTTTTATTTTAATTTTGTAACAACAAAACAAACATTATTTAACTATGATTTTTTTTAGAAAGTATATTGTACTTTTTACTATAGCTAGCCTTTTTCTTTTTGCCTGTAGTACAAAAGAAGATAATATTATTATCGATAAGCCAGGAACGGAACATCCTAAACCTTCAGATCCAAATGAAGAAGCTCCAAGTGTAGATAATAGTTATACTGACCCAGTAGATGCCCCCTCATCACCTATACTTAAAGAATATTACAAAAATATAGATTTTACTAAAAAAGGACAAGCGTTAAAAAAGCAATTGGCTCTTTTATTAGAAAGCACTCAACAGCATTTAAATTACACACCTCAGGTTTGGGAAGCATTAAAAATTACAGATGTTAACCCAAATAATCCTGATGAAGTTATTCAGATTTACGGATGGCCTGAAGGAAAACATGAATATGATTATCAAAAAAGAACCCAAAATATTAATAATAGAAACTCATATCCTAATGCCTCAGATCAGGAAAGAAAAGCATTATGGGAAAGAGAGCACGTTTTTGCAAAATCAAATGCTTCTCCAAGATTAGCAACAAGCAAAACAGATTCTTACTATGATGCCAATAATCCGATTGGATTAACAGCAGGTACTGATATTCATAACTTACGTCCAATTAACGGTTATTGGAACAACGTAAGAAGCAATTTAAAATTTGCAGAAGGAAGCGGAAATTCAAATAAAGTTGTTGGAGGATGGTATCCGGGTGATGAATGGAAAGGAGATGTTGCTCGTATGATGATGTATATGCATGTACGCTATGGCAATCAATGTGTTGCATCAAAAAACGGTATTGGTAGAAATACTATTTTTAATGGCGAAATGGACGGAATGATAGATTTATACCTAAAATGGAATGCTGAAGATCCTGTTTCCGATTTTGAGCGCTATAGAAATGAATACCACGGAAATAAAAACAATCCTTATTCGCAAGGAAATAGAAATCCGTTTATTGACAATCCATATTTAGCAAATGCTATTTGGGGAATGCATCATACTTATAAAGCAGAAAATAAATGGAGTACAAAATAATAGCAAAAAAAAAGAGAACTTTAAAAGTTCTCTTTTTTTTTAATTATATGAAAATGGTAAACTCCATTTGTATCGAACAGCCAAAACACGAACAACAATAATAGTACCCGCAGTTGTTAGATAAAGCAAATCATTGTTTAACTTTGTACTTTGCAATAAATAATACATCACTCCACCAATAATACATGCTGTAGCATAAATTTCCTTCTTAAAAATAATTGGAATTTTGTTGGCCAAAATATCTCTAATTACTCCTCCAAAACAAGCTGTTATTGTTCCTAATATTACACAAATTACAGGATGCAAACCTGCGTTCATCCCTTTTTCTATTCCTATTAGCGTAAAAACTGCAATACCTATTGTATCAAATAAAAATAACGAATAACGCAAAATAGCAAAACGCTTATAAAATACAATTGACAATATTACACCAAGAATAATTGTATAAAAATAATTTAAATTTGTAAGCCAAGAAACTGGTGTAATACCAATCATCATATCCCGTATGGTTCCTCCTCCAATAGCTGTGGCAAATGCCAATATTATCATTCCAAATAAATCTAATCTACGCTCACGCCCCGCCAATGCTCCAGAAATTGCAAAAGCCAATGTTCCGAGCAAATCTAAAATTTCAAAAAAACTAAACATTTAAAAAACTAATTTATTCTCTTCCCGTAAAGTGATTATAATCTTTTAAAATCAACCTTACAAATTCTTCATTATTGATATTTAATTCAGTTCTATCAATTCCCAATTCAAGTTCTAATTTCTGCACTAAAGTTTTTATGAGGTTAAAATCTCTATTTTCTAAATATCGGTTTAAAATGTCTTTTATAATACCAATATCTGCATCTGATAATTTAATTACTTGTGGAATTTTAGGCATATAATCCTCCTCCACTTCTTGGTAAATTGATGACGACAAACTTACGCGTTCTTTTGTAGATATTACAGTAGTTCCGCCTAAAATATCTCCTAATCTTTGGCTATCTTTTGTGAAAATTATGCTAATTATTGCCACCACACCTGTAGATGCAACAAGATCTATTACTCTCAAAATCCAACGTATAAAATAATCTGAAAAAGTTGCTTGATAACCATCTATTTTCAGCACTTTTATTTTTAATACTTTTTTACCTGGTGTTAATCCTTGAGTTGTAACTTCAAAAAACAAACTGTAAAAAACAATTGGAATAGAAAATGTAAACCAAATAATTACAGCTGTGCTCTCGTTATACTGACCAATATTTAAGTAACTAAATATAAAAAAAACAGTAATTGCATACAATACTTTTATAATCATATCGATGGCAAATGCCAAAATTCTATCGCCTAAAGATGCAGCAATAAAATCGATTTCTATATTTTGTGTTGTTTTTATTGTTAAATTAGCCATAAATAATAGTAAAAAAATTAAGATGAGAGAAGTTTTTTTTATTAAATCTAATAAAAACACTTGGCTTTCCTACGAAAAGGTATTAAATTCCAATACTTTACATTCTCCCGACTACTTATCTGATATGTATATCAAGATAATGAATGACTTAGCATTTTCCAAAACTTATTATCCAAAAAGCAAAACAACAGCGTATTTAAATAGTTTGGCTGTAAAAAACTATCAAAAAATTTACAAAACCAAACGGATTGAACAAAATAAAATAAAGCATTTTTTTTTATATGATGTTCCTTTAACGGTTTATAAATACAATAAAATACTTTGGTTTACTGTAATTGTATTTTTAATGTTTGTTGGAATAGGAGTGTTATCTACTTATTATGACGAAAATTTTACAAGGCATATTTTAGGTAATTCATATGTAAATACAACCATTTCTAATATTGAGAATGATGATGCCATGGGTATTTACAAATCAGGTGGTAATATTTATAGTTTTTTACTAATAACGGCAAATAATCTTTACGTTGGTCTTCGCTTTTTTTTATATGGATTAACGGCTGGTTTAGGCACATTATTATTTCTATTAGAAAATTCAATAATGTTAGGCACGTTTCAGTTTTTGTTTATAAAAGAACATTCTTTTTTAGAAAGTTTTAGAGGAATTTGGCTACATGGAGCAATGGAAATTACAGCAATGGTGATAGAAGCTTTTGCAGGATTTATTATTGCATCGAGTATTTTATTTCCAAAAACTTTTTCGAGACTAAATTCGTTAAAAACAGGCTTTAAAGATGCTTTTAAAATATTTGTAGCCACAATACCTTTTACTATTTGTGCAGGATTTATAGAAGGCTTTATTACAAGATATGCTAAAGAAATGCCAGATATTTTAAACTATTTGATCATTTTTAGTTCATTTGGCGTAATAATTTTCTATTTTTTTATTTACCCTAAAAAAGTGTTCACTAATTCAATAATATAATTCTATCTAATATGTTTCCATTATTTCAAAAAAGAGATTTTAGCGCCCTTATTTCGGATACGTTTTCATTCCTAAAAATCGAAGGAAAAGATTTTTATAAACAATTTATAACGTTGATGGCAATTCCTACTGCACTGCTAATTCTGTTTATCTATTTCGCAACAGATTTTAGCATCGATGCAATGCAATTGAACGATGGAGTAATGGATTTTGAATACTCGTCATTTAGTATTGGTTTAATACTAACTGGAATATTAGCTATGGTAATTATTGGACTTATTATCGGGCTTATTTGTTATACATTTCCTGTTTTTTACCTACAAAATATGGCCAATACTACAACAGGTTTTCCAAATCAAACAAATATTACTAAACAAATTAAAGACAATTTTGGCCGTTTGTTTGTTTTTTTACTAGGCACGACTTTTATTGTAATGCCAATATTTATGATTTTGTTTGTTATAGCAGGTGTTCTATCAATTGTACTTATTGGAATTCCTATTATCATTTTATTAATTCCAACATTATATTCATTTATTAGCCTTTCATTTTACGAATATCTTTCAAAAGACACTCCTTTTTTCAAATCATTAGGTGTTGCAACAGATTATTTAAAAGCTAATTATTGGACAATTATTGGAAATGCAATTATTATGTACATAATTATGTTTTTCATTAATTATGTACCTATTTTTATTTTTCAGATAACAATAGTTGGTGGTTCATTATTAAATTTCCAAACTACTCTTTTAGAACTTCCAAAATGGATAATTGTTGTTTATTACTGTCTAACAACAATTTTGAGCTTATTTACTTCAACCATTTTATTAATCAATCAAGGTTTGGTTTATTACAGTGAAAGAGAAAGAACTGAAAACGTTTTCTTCCGTTCACAAATTAACAATATTGGATCATCAAATGAATAACAAAAAAAAGCTTCTTTATTTCTTCCTAATTATTAGCATTATTTTTTCCTATTCTACTGTGTTTTCGCAAGAAAAAGAAGTGGAACAAGTTGTTGTTGAAACAAATGAAGAAGACGAAGATTTTGAAGATAATACTAAATTCATTTCCAATGACTCGTTGTATCATTTAAACGATACAAGTAGTTTGGAGCAACATCGAAAATTTGCTTCAAATTTTAAACAAAAATACAAAGAAGACAAAACGTTTGATTACGATCAAGAAATTGTTCAAGATTCGCTGTGGCAAAGAATAAAGCAAGCCATATCAATTTGGTTTCACGAAAATGTTTTGAATCCTATTAATTATGGATTTAATAGTAATACTACGCAATTTCTGCTAACAATTATCGGAATTGTTTTATTTGTTTTTGTGCTTTTTTATCTGGTAAGAGCTTATATTCAAAAAGATATGTATTGGATTATTCGTAAAAAAAGTAAAAAATTAGTTACTTCAACGCAACTAGACGAAATAGATATTGCATCAACCAATTTTGATGAATTAATTCAATTTAATATTCAAGAAAAAGAGTTTAGAATTGCCATTCGTTTATATTATTTATGGCTTTTACAAATGTTACAAAACGAAAACAAAATTGTTTGGAACACAAAAAAAACAAATGCTGATTATTTGTACGAAATAAAAGATCAGCAAGAAAAAGCAGTTTTCTCTTATTTATCCTATTTGTATAATACAATTTGGTATGGTGAATATGACGTAAGTGAATCTGATTTTTTTAAAGCAAAGCAATCCTTTGATGAACGATTAAAAAATAGTAAAAAATGAAAAATCCATATATAAAATTTGGGTTAATTCTAGGATTAATTGCTATTTTAATCTTACTTGTAGAAACCAATAAAAAAACTCCAATCAACTGGAATACAACATATAGCAGCACAAATAAAAATCCGTTTGATTTATATATTTTCGAAAAAGAAACAAACAACCTTTTAGAAGATGCTGGTTTGTGGTCGGTGGATGCTACACCATTTGATTTTTTTAGAGATACGCTCTACAATTCTGACGAATTATCCAATTTTGTATCGATTAATAACTTTGGCGATTTTGACGAAGAAACTGGCGTATATTTAAACAAATACTTGAATGAAGGAAATACAGCATTGCTGATTCAGGACAATTTTTCAAACGCTTTTTTAGATAAATATGGTATTGCCATTAGAAAAAACTATTCTGATGATAACTATTCATCAACAATAGAATCATCGTTAGAATTGGTAAACAAAACGCTAACAACGCAAAAATTTATTACAGAATATACAAATAACAATTCGTTTGTAATTGCAGATAGCGTTAAAAACACTGTAGAAATTTTAGGATATAGAACACCAAAAGAAGGTGAAAAAGGTATCAATCTAATACGAATAAAGCAGTATGCTGGTGATTTAATTTTAGGAGTAGATCCTATTATTTTCACCAATTATTACCTTTTAAAAAGTAATAATCATTTATACATTCAAGATGTAATATCTTATCTGCCATCTCAAAACACTTATTTTCATCAAGACAAACACAGAGAAATTGAAAACGATACTTCGTTAAAATTTATCTTTTCAAATGCTAGTTTAACTTGGGCTTGGTATCTTTTTATTATTGCATTAATATTATTTGTGTTTTTTACAGCAAAACGAAAACAACGTATTGTGCCAATAATAGAACCGCCAAAAAACACAACTGTAGAATTTACCAAAACAGTTTCTAATTTATATATAGAAACAAAAGATTACAAAGACTTAATGAATAAAAGTATATTATATTCGTTAGAAAAAATAAGAAGAGAATATTGGATTGATACTTCTATTTTAGACGAAAATTTTTGTGAATCATTAGCTTTAAAAACAGATAAATCTATAAAAGATATCGAAAAATTTATTGCCTTTATTCATGCTTTTAAACAACATAAAATTACATCTACTGAAGATAATTTGGTAAAATTAAATCAATTAACTGAAAAAATATTTGATTAAAAATATGGAAAATACAATCATCACAGATACAGATAATAAAATTGAATTTGAATCTAGATTAGATTTATCACTTCTAATTCAAAGAATAAGCGAAATTAAACACGAACTTGGTAAAGTAATTGTTGGGCAACATAAAACCATTGATCAATTACTTGTAGCCTTATTAGTAAATGGACACGTGCTTTTAGAGGGTGTACCAGGTGTTGCCAAAACACTTACTGCAAAAATTATGGCACAAACAATTGATACAACTTATAGCAGAATTCAATTTACACCAGATCTAATGCCTTCGGATATTTTAGGAACTTCTATTTACAATATCAAAAGCAACGATTTTGAATTTAAAAAAGGTCCTATATTCGCCAATATTGTTCTTATTGATGAAATAAACCGAGCTCCTGCCAAAACACAAGCGGCATTGTTTGAAGTAATGGAAGAAAAACAAATTACTATAGATGGATTAACATTTAAAATGGACGAACCGTTTTTGGTAATTGCTACTCAAAACCCAATTGAGCAAGAAGGAACATATCGTTTACCCGAAGCGCAGCTTGATCGTTTTTTATTTAAAATTAGTGTAGAATACCCAAGTTTAGAAGAAGAAATATATATCATCGAAAAAGAACATGCTTTAATAAACGATAAAAAATTAGACAAAATAAACAAAGTAATTACACCTGCCGAAGTTGTTGATTTTCAAAAATTAGTAAAGCAAATTATCGTAGAAAAGAAAATAATAGAATACATTGCTGCTTTGGTACTTAATACACGTACCAATCCATTATTGTATTTAGGTGCATCACCAAGAGCTTCAATTGCTATTTTAAATGCTGCCAAAGGTTTTGCTGCTATTAATAACAGAGATTTTGTAACGCCAGAAGATGTAAAAGAAGTAGCTTATCCGGTACTAAATCACCGTGTAATTGTAGCGCCAGAAAAAGAAATGGAAGGCATTACAGCAAAAGACATTATTCAACAAATTATTGATTCTATAGAAATTCCAAGATAGTTGCAAAACAATGAAACAGCTTTTTCTATTACCAAGAGTTTACATCGGACTTTGTTCGTTCATCGTTTTGTTCGTTCTGTCGTTTTTTCTACCTATTTTGTATGGAATTACTTGGTTATTTCTTGGTTGTGGGCTTATTGCTTTAATAACAGATATATTTTTGTTATTTCGCAAAAAAAATGCAATTAATGCCGAACGTATTTTGCCCGAAAAACTCTCCAATGGCGATGAAAATAAAATTATTATTAAACTGAAAAATAATTTTGATTTTGCTATTGGATGTGAAATTATTGATGAAATACCATATCAATTTCAAATAAGAAACTTCTCAATTCAAAAAAAGCTTCAAAAACACCAAGAAGAAATAGTTACCTATTTGCTAACACCAAAAGAACGCGGTGAATATTCATTTGGAAAATTAAATCTTTTTGTTCGTTCTCCATTGCAATTAGTAGCAAAACGATGTGTTTTTTCTGAAAACAGTAACTTACCTTGCTATCCTTCTTTTATTCAAATGAAAAAATATGATTTAATTGCATTTGCAAAAAACAAATATTCTTTCGGATTGAAGAAATTAAGAAAAATAGGAAATACTACAGAATTTGAACAAATAAAAGACTACGTAAGCGGCGACGATATTAGAACCATTAATTGGAAGGCAACAGCAAAGAAAAATATGCTGATGGTAAATCAATATCAGGATGAAAATACAGAAACTATTTTATCTATTATTGATAAAGGACGTTTAATGCAAATGCCTTTTAAAGGTTTAAGTTTATTGGATTATGCTATAAATTCAACCTTAGCTATTTCAAATGTTGTTTTAAAGAAAAATGATCGAATGGGAATGCTTTCTTTTTCAAATAAAATTGAAAATATTGTAATGCCTTCAAATAAAAAAACACATCTAAAAGTCATAAATGATAAATTGTACAACTTATCTACCCATTACTTAGAAAGTGATTTTGGAAAATTGTATAGTAGCTTAAAATACAACCTTTCGCATAGAAGCTTGTTGCTATTGTACACCAATTTTGAATCATTAGATAGCTTGAAAAGACAGTTACCTTACTTAAAAGCAATTGCAAAAAACCATGTTTTAGTGGTAATATTTTTTAAAAATACAACGCTAGATGAGTTAACTAAATTAAAAGCAAAAAATACTGATGAAATTGTAGATAAAATTGTGGCAGAAAAATTTAACTTTGAAAAAAGATTAATCGTTGCAGAATTACAAAAATACGGCATACAAAGTATTTTAACTGCGCC
>JASLED010000038.1 GCA_030151255.1 Flavobacterium sp. | reverse complement strand
ATTTCGTGGCGCATGGAGATGAAGGCCCGGCCTCAAAATTGGCAATACATGCCCCGATTGGTGCAGCGCTTGGAGTAGCAATGGGAGTTGAGGCATCTGAGCTTTATCCTAAAGCAGATCAATATATATTAGTAGGTGATGCAACAGGAATACCAGTGTTAAGCGCAATTTTAGAAGATTTGCCAAAAGAAGCAATAGTAAATGCTTTTATTGAGGTAGAAACGGTAGAAGATATTCAGGTATTGCAAACTAAAGCAAATGCAAATATTGAATGGATTGTAAATGCTAGTCCAGGGGAATCTACCGAATTAGCTGAAAATGTGATGAGTTACGTAAATGCAAAACAAGATTTTTCTTCAAAATTTGCTTATGTAGCGGCAGAATTTTTTACAGTAAAAACACTGCGAAATTTCTTTAGAAAAGAAAAAAAATGGAGCAATACAGAGTTATATGCTTATTCTTATTGGAAATTTGGAAAAGCAGAAAGCGCATCTGAAGCTGACAGACGTGCAGAAAAAAATAGTTTAGAATAATTGAATTGTTGTTTATGTTTTTTATATGAAAAGAGTTATTTAATTTATTTTTTAATAAGTTAGATAATTCTTTTTTTATTGTTCAAAAAATATTTTTTATCCTATAAAATAAGTTTAGTTATATTTAAAGAGAAAAGTAGTTTGATAAGCAATAATATTTTATAACTTTGCACACTCAAAAGTAAAAAAATCATTTTAAGTTCTTAAGTAGCATGTTAAATCGAAGACACATTCGTATCAAAGTGATGCAAACGCTTTATGCTTTGCACCAAAGTAATTCTGACCAAGTTCAGGTAGGTGAGAAATTTTTAACTCACAGTATGGATAGTATACAAGAGTTGTATCTGTTGATGTTAACACTGATGATAGAAATTCGAAAAAGAGAAGAAGAGTACATACAAATATCTCAAAAGAAACATTTAGCTACAAAAGAAGAGCGTAATCCCAACAAAAAATTTATCGAAAACCAAGTGCTAACATTATTAGCCGATTCTACTTCAATTAGCAATAAAGTTGAAGAAAGATCAATGGTGTATTGGCAAAGAAATGATCATTATGTTCAAATGATCTTAGATGAAATTAAACAAACAGAACTGTATAAAGCGTACATGCAATCTCCAAAACGTTCGTTTGAAGAAGATAAAAATTTTATTGTTGATTTATACACAGAGGTTATTGCGCCAAATGATAAAATTTACGAATTTTTAGAAGATACAAAACTTACTTGGATAGATGATTTGCCAGTAGTAAATACAATGGTTCAAAAACAATTAAAACAAGTAAGAGAAAATGATGAAAAGTTTTTTGTACCAAAGGTTTTTAAAGACGAAGAAGACAAAGAATTTGCATTTAATTTGTATAAAAGAACTTTCTTAAACAGCGCAGAACTTTCTAAAGAATACGATGGAAAAACACCAAATTGGGACAAAGAACGTATTGCAGCAATAGATATTATTATATTAAGAATGGCTATTTGCGAAATGTTGCGTTTTTCTTCAATACCTGTTAAAGTAACAATTAATGAATATTTAGAACTTGCAAAAGAATATTCTACTCCAAAAAGTAGTATATTTATCAACGGTATTTTAGATAATATTTCCAAAGAACTAGAAGCAGACGGAAGATTATCTAAAATAGGAAAAGGATTATTGTAATAAATAACATTAACCAGCGAACTAAATAGTATGAAAAAAGTTATTGTGTTGTCATGTGTTGCATTATTATCATTGACAGCTTGTAAAAAAAACGACGCATCTAGTCGTATTAACGAAGAAAACGTTACAAACGTAGAGCAAATAGCAGCAGAAAAAGCTGCGAATGGAACTCCAGTAATGCAGTTTACTGAATTAGTTCACGATTTTGGAAACATCGGAAATAACGAAGCAGTAGAAACAGAATTTGAATTTAAAAATACTGGTAATGCTGATTTGATTATTAAAGACGCAAGAGCAACTTGTGGATGTACAGTGCCAGAATACCAAAAAACACCTATTAAACCAGGAGAAACATCTAAAATGAAAGTTAGATTTCAAACAAGTGCAGTAGGTCAACAACAAAAAACAGTTACTATAACTACAAATACAGAAACTGGAGAAGAACAATTGACAATTAAAGCAAATGTTGCTCCAGCTGCTAATTAATATTAATACTTAAAATATAAGAATGGAAGGTTTACAACAGTTTTTACCAATGATTTTCATTTTTGTAGCGATTTATTTCTTTATGATTAGACCGCAACAAAAGAAAGTGAAACAAGAAAAAGAATACGAATCAAATTTAAAAGTAGGTGATCGTATCGTAACAAAATCTGGTTTACATGGGAGAATCGGAGAAATTAACGAAACTACAGTTGTTGTAGAAACAATGGCTGGTAAACTACTTATGGAGCGTTCTGCTATATCAATGGATATGAGTATTAAGCTTAATGAGAAGAAATAATTAAAAAAGATAAAAATAAAAAAACGCTTAAAACATTGTTTTAAGCGTTTTTTTTTATGCTTTTATATCTTCTGATGTAAATCTTAATTTTACAGATGGATATTTGCTCTGTGTCATTTGGATAGAAAATTCGCTATCTGCTAAGAAAACTAATTGGCCTGATTTGTCATGAGCTAAAAACTTCTGCTTGATGCGTTTAAATTCTTTAAACTCTTCGTTTTTTGGATCATCTGGTTGTACCCAACAAGCTTTGTAAGCAGGAAAGTTTTCATACGTACATTTAGCGCCATATTCGTGCTCTAAGCGATATTGAATAACCTCGTATTGTAACGCACCAACAGTTCCAATAACTTTTCTACCGTTCATTTCAAGAGTAAATAATTGGGCAACACCTTCGTCCATTAGCTGATCGATACCTTTTTCTAGTTGTTTAGATTTCATCGGATCGGCATTGTTTACATATCTAAAATGTTCTGGTGAGAAACTAGGAATACCTTTAAATTGCATTATTTCTCCTTCTGTTAAGGTATCTCCAATTTTAAAGTTTCCGGTATCATGTAATCCTACAATATCTCCAGCGTAAGAAATATCTACAATTTCTTTTTTCTCTGCGAAGAAAGCATTTGGACTAGAAAATTTTAATTTTTTACCTTGTCTTACATGTAAGTAAGGTGTGTTTCTTTCAAATGTTCCAGAAACAATTTTAATAAATGCTAAACGATCTCGGTGTTTAGGATCCATATTAGCATGAATTTTAAATACAAAACCAGAGAATTTGTCTTCTGTAGGTTGAACTAAACGCGTATCTGATTCTTTTGCTCTTGGAGATGGAGCAATTTGAATGAAACAATCTAGTAATTCTCTTACTCCAAAATTATTTAAAGCAGATCCGAAGAAAACAGGTTGCAAATCACCGTTAATATATTGTTCTCTATCAAATTCTGGATAAATTCCTTCAATTAATTCTAATTCTTCTCTTAGTTTGTTTGCAGCCTTATCGCCAATTAAAGTATTTAATTCAACAGAGTTGATATCTGAGATATTAATTACATCTTCAATGTTTTTACGACTATCGTCTGTAAATAGGTTAACATTTTTTTCCCAAATGTTGTAAATACCTTTAAAATCATATCCCATTCCAATAGGATGACTTAGAGGAGTAACTCTTAATTGTAGTTTTTGTTCTACTTCATCCATTAAGTCAAAAGCATCTCTACCTTCACGGTCTAATTTGTTGATGAAAACAATCATTGGAATGTTTCTCATTCTACAAACTTCTACTAATTTTTCGGTTTGCTCTTCAACTCCTTTTGCAACGTCAATAACCACAATAACACTGTCTACAGCCGTTAATGTTCTAAAAGTATCTTCAGCAAAGTCTTTGTGACCTGGCGTATCTAAAATATTGATTTTTTTGTCTTTGTAATTAAAAGCAAGAACAGATGTAGCAACGGAAATCCCTCTTTGACGTTCAATTTCCATAAAGTCGGAAGTTGCACCTTTTTTTATTTTATTATTCTTTACAGCACCTGCTTCTTGAATAGCTCCACCAAAAAGTAATAATTTTTCTGTAAGGGTTGTTTTACCGGCATCAGGGTGAGCAATTACACCAAATGTTCGTCTGCGTTCAATTTCTGTTAAAAAACTCATCAGTTAAAAATTTAGGTCACAAAAGTACTTATTATTTGTGTAATAACCGTAATCTAAATTATTGAACTTCTAGTATTGATGAATTAAAAGATGCTAAAAAAATGAAAAGTAGCAGTGTAATAAAACAAAAAGCTCGAGATATACCCGAGCTTTTTTTAAACTATATTGATTACCTACTAATAGTATGTATATCTTCTAACTTGAGCAACATATTTTGCTAAGCGAATAACTTGATGACTGTAGCCAAACTCGTTATCATACCAAACATATAATACAACGTTTTTACCATCTGCAGAAGCAATTGTAGCTTTGCTATCAAAAATAGCTGGAGCAGATGTTCCAACGATATCAGAAGATACTAATTCGTTGTTCATTGAATATTTAATTTGTTCTACTAAAGCTCCTTCTAAAGCAGCTTTGCGCATTACTTCGTTTAATTCTTGTACAGAAGTAGCTTTTTCTAATTCTAAGTTTAATACAACTAAAGAACCATTTGGAACAGGTACTCTAATAGCATTAGATGTTAATTTTCCAGCCAATGTAGGTAAAGCTTTTGCAACAGCACTTCCTGCACCAGTTTCTGTAATTACCATGTTTAACGCAGCAGCTCTACCACGACGGTATTTTTTGTGCATATTATCAACCAAGTTTTGGTCGTTTGTATATGCGTGAATAGTTTCTAAGTGACCTTTTACTACTCCGAAATTATCTTCCATAACTTTTAAGATTGGAGTAATTGCGTTTGTTGTACAAGATGCAGCAGACCAAATATCAACCTCTACTGGGCTGTATTCATTGTGGTTTACTCCGTGTACGATGTTTGGAACACCTTTACCTGGAGCTGTTAATAATACTTTAGAAGCACCTTTTGAAGATAAATGACGTCTTAATGCTTCTCCAGTTGTAAATGCTCCTGTGTTATCGATAATTAATGCATTATCAATATCAAAAGCTGTATAATCAATTTCTTCTGGTGTAGCTGCAGAAATCATGTGTACGGTTGTACCGTTTATGATTAACGCATTGTTTTCTGGATCTGCAATTACAGAACCTTCAAAATCGCCATGAACAGAATCGTATTTTAATAAAGAAGCTCTTTTTTCTAATAAAACAGCATCATTTTTATCGCGAGTTACAATTGCTCTTAAACGCATTTGTTGCCCTTTTCCTACTTTATTCATTAACTCACGAGCTAATAAACGACCAATACGTCCAAAACCGTAAAGAACTACATCTTTAGGAACAATTTCTTCTGTGTTTTTAGCATCTTTAAGTTTACTAACTACAAAAGACAAAGCATTTTCATATTTATTATCTTCCAAATGATATTCGTATGTTAAACGACCGATATCAATTCTTGAAGGTGGTAAATCTGCTTGTTGAATTGCTCTAGCTATTTCAACCGTATCGAAGATGTTAATTGGTTTTTCAACAAATTTTGCTGCATATTCATGCAAGTTGATGATATCACTTACGCTGCGATCGATAAGTTGATTGCGGAACATTAAAAGCTCAATAGATTTATCAAACCATAAATCACTCGTGATTTTAATAAACTCTACACAAGCTTTTCTTCTGTCTGCTTGAAAAGCTAATTCTTTTTCGTATAAATTAGTATCTTTCATAGTGTGTTGAATTGTGTTGTAAAAAATTAGTGCAAAAGTCTGATTTTTTTATCAATAAAGCAAAAGGAAAAAAAAATGTCTTCAGTTTATTTTTTTATAAGTAAAATTGTATCATTTTGCCGCTATTTGTCAATATTTCTAATTGAGCAGTGGCGGTGTTATCAACAGATTTGAAGATGTTTTTAGCTTGTTCAACATTGTTTGTTTAGTAGAGTTAGAAAACGAAAAAAAATATTAAAAAGTGTTTAGCCAATACTTAACAAAGTAAAAAAATCCAAGGTATTATTTGTAAATTTGACCTTACTTAATTCAATACTTATGTTATCATTCTGGAAATACCAAGGAACAGGAAACGATTTTGTGATGATCGATAATCGAGAAATGATATTCGATAAAACTGCTACCAAGTTTATAGCATCGCTTTGTGATCGTCGATTAGGAATAGGTGCTGATGGTTTAATTTTAATTGAGCACGACACCAAATCTGATTTTAAAATGGTGTATTATAATTCTGATGGAAACGAAAGCACAATGTGTGGAAATGGCGGTAGATGTTTGGTAGCTTTTGCAAAGCAATTGGGAATGATTAAAAATACTTGTACGTTTAATGCAATTGATGGATTGCATCATGCAACTATTGATGAAAATAATATTGTAGCGCTTCAAATGATTGATGTAGAAAAAATAGAATTGAAAGAAAAAAGCCTATTTCTAAATACAGGTTCGCCTCATCATGTTGAAATAGTTAGAAATTTAGAATATTTTGATGTTTTTAAAAATGGCAAACGAATTAGGGAAAGCGCTGAGTATAAGCCAGGAGGAACCAATGTGAATTTTGTTGAGCAAGAAGGGCCATATCATTTTCGTATTAGAACGTTTGAACGTGGAGTAGAAGACGAAACACTTTCTTGCGGAACAGGAGCAACTGCTGTAGCAATAGCAATGCATAAATTGAAAAAAACAGAAAGTAGCTTAATTAAAATTACGGTAGAAGGCGGCGAGCTAGAAGTTTCTTTTCAACCAGATGGAAATAAATATAAAAATATACATTTAAAAGGCCCGGCAACTTTAGTATTTAGTGGAGTTATATAAATTATGATTAGATTAGAATTAGAAGAAATTTATCTTAGAGCTTTAGAACCAGAAGATTTAGAATTTATCTATATGATAGAAAATGATATAAGTCTTTGGGAAGTAAGTAATACACAAACACCTTATAGTCGTTTTCTGATTCGTCAATATTTAGAAAATGCACATCAAGATATTTACGAAGCAAAACAATTGAGATTAGTAATTTGCGATAAAAAAACAGAAGAAATTTATGGCTTAATTGATTTGTTTGATTTTGATCCGAAAAACAATAGAGCAGGAGTTGGAATTGTAATTCAAAAATCAAATCAACGTCATTTAGGTATTGGAACACAAGCTTTAAAATTAATGATAAAATATGCTAAAGAACATTTACATTTACATCAAATATATGCTAATATTGCAGCAGAAAATATAGCAAGTATAAAATTGTTTTCTAAGTTTGATTTTAAGGAAATTGGCATAAAAAAATCTTGGACAAAAGTAGGAAGCGAATATAAAGATGAAATAATGTATCAGTTAATATTACAGTAAAAAATGAAATTTAAAAATATAATAGTTATACTATCTGTTGTAGGTGCCTTTGTATTATTTGGCTTCTTATATGTTTGGTATCAAAAGGCATTTTCGCCAAATTTACAAGGTTGGAATGAAAATGAATATTTATACATTAAAGCAGATGATAATTTTGTTGATGTTTTAGAAACATTAAAACCTTATTTGAAAGATCCTGAAGCTTTTGAAGAAATTGCAGAACAACGAAGTTTAAATTCAAATTTAATTGCAGGAAGATTTAAGTTGACAAATGGAATGAATAGTTTTAATTTAATTGAAGCATTACGCAAAAATATTCCTGTAAAACTTACTTTTAATAATCAAGAACGATTAGAAAATCTTGCAGGTAGAATTAGCTCTCAAATTGAAGTAGATAGTATTACAATTTTAAAAACTTTTTTAGATCCTGAATTTTTAAAAGAAAATAATCTAACAAAAGAAAATGCACTAGTTTGCTTTTTACCAGAAACATATGAATTCTATTGGACAGTAAGTCCTATTAAAATGAGAAATAGAATGCACAAAGAATATGTGAAATTCTGGAACGAAGAAAGACAACAAAAAGCAAAAGAGCTAAATCTTACTCCCGCAGAAGTATCTATTTTAGCATCAATCGTTCAGAAAGAAACGAGCAAAAACGATGAAAAGGAAAAAGTGGCAGGTGTTTATTTGAATCGATTGAGAATTGGTATGCCATTACAAGCTGATCCAACTGTGGTATATGCCAAAAAATTAGAATCAAACGATTTTGATCAGGTAATAAAAAGAGTTTATTTAAAAGACACTCAAATTTCTTCGGCTTATAATACATATCAAAATAGAGGATTGCCTCCAGGACCAATTTTTATGCCAGATAAAGTAAGTATTGATGCTGTATTAAACGCAGAAAAGCACGATTATGTTTATTTTTGTGCAAGCGTTGAGAGAATGGGATATCATGAATTTGCCGAAACTTTGGCTCAACATAATCAAAATAGTAGAAAATACAGTAATTGGTTAAATCAATCAGGAATAAAGTAATAAAAAGCAGTCGGTTTGGCTGCTTTTTTTATTGCTGTTAATTGTTAAATCGTTTATTAACCAAAGTAAAGTAGTTTCAATTTGCGTTGTAATAGCTTTGTATTAGATAATAAAAATAAAAAAGATGATACGAGATTTAAACGAAAAAGACCTAAATGTAGTAATCGAAATTTGGTATACTGCTTCTGTTATTGCACATGATTTTATTCCTTCAAATTATTGGCAAGAAAAAAAAGAGGATATGAAAAATATGTATATTCCTTCAAGCAATACTTTTGTTTATGAAGATAATAATCAATTACTTGGATTTATTTCTCTTGTCGATAATTATATAGCAGCTATTTTTGTAGCTACTAATGTACAAGGAAAAGGAATAGGACAAAAACTGATGCAGTTTGCAAAAAATAAATTTTCGAATTTACAATTGGGCGTTTATGCCAAAAATTATCAAGCCATTGAATTTTATCGCAAGCAAGGATTTAAAATAATTCTTGAAACAATAGATGAACCAACAGGAGAAATTGAAGTTGTAATGGAGTTTAAAAATGATGCATAAATTTAGTAAAACAGATTTGCCTTTAGCAGAACTATTAAGTGAACAAAGTATTCAGTCGATAAAAAAAATATTTTCTAAGGTTGTTTTACCTAAAGGTTTTGCATTACTCGAAGATTTAGAAGGAACACGAGCTGCGTATTTGATAAAAAAAGGAATAGTTCGTATTTTTATACCAACAGAAAATGGTGAAATTACATTTGAATTTGCCAGAGAAAAAGATATTTTAAGTAGCTCTTTAGGATATTTTTACAAATCTAGAAGTTATGAATGTTTTGAACTATTAGAAGATTGTATTTTGTATAAAATAGATTTAGAATTGATGAAAATGTTGTTTCAACAATCAATAGAAATTTCTAATTGGGCAAGGCAGGTTACAGAGTTTAATGCAATAAAAACACAAAAGCAATTAATTGATATTTTGGTGATGACACCCGAACAACGTTATTTAGATTTACTGAAAAATGATAAAGAAATTTTTCAAAGAGTAGCGTTAAAAGAAATAGCAACATATATTGGAATTTCGCCAATATCACTTAGTAGAATAAGAGCAAGGTTGAAGTAAAGTATAACTAAAATAAAAAAGAGGAAGCTAAACAAGCTTCCTCTTTTTTGTTAAGAAGATATAACGTTTACGGTGTAGGTTCATTAATTGCAGTAAATTCAATAATTGCTTTGTATGTTCCTGATGCAATAGGTGTATATACTGGATTTTCACCTAACGAGAAAGTAAAAGAATTATTTCCAATAACGATATCATCTATTGATTTTTTAATAATACTTCCGTTTTGAGAAAGTATTTTAATATCATAAATAGAAGCAATGTTATTTGCAAAACTTGCAGGTATAGCAACATTTGAAATTTCCGCATTATTATCTACAGCTGTAAAAGTAACTTCATAAGTATAAATATTTTTGCCATTTATTTTTATGTTAGTTTTAGATACAGTTGATGTAATATTACTACTTAAACCGTCTTTAATTCTTTCAATAATTGTATTTGTAGAATTTTCTAAAACTTCTAAAATAGATTCTGCTATATTTATAACTTGATGATTTCCTTGAGCATCTCTTGTAAATAATTTATCTTCACCATCAATTTGCCCAAAATAAACATTTCCTCCTGTATTTATGTGTTGAGATACAGTGTTTTGAATAATCGTTTTCAAAGCTTCATTGTTAGTAATACTATTGCTGATATCTTGTGTAATATCAATATAGTATTTACCGTTTTCGCTTGAGTATTCGTAGATAATAGCACCATTTGAAGCAGTTGGTTCAACGTTAGTCAATGCATATGCTCCTTTAGTTGTGTCTGATGTATCAACTCTTTTACTAATAGTTGTTTTAGTTTCGAAAGAATTAAAATTAAGATCAACCAGTATAGAATTTCCATTAGTGTCTGTATCTACATATTTGATTACCCAATTGTCATTTTCTTTTACAACAACAACATTTCCTTGTGCATTATTTACTATTTCATTAATAATTTGAGAATTGTCTTCAAATATATTTTGAATGTTCTCAGTAATTACAGAATTAATATCCATTAAGAAAACCCCTGTTGCTGTAACAGGCATTGAAGTAAACGGATCTGAAGTAGTATTTGCAGGAATTGCTAGCCAATCACTAATTGCTTTTTCACCAAAATAATAATAGCCGTTAATTTTTCCAGTTGTTGGATCGCCATTATCGTATTTTGGTTTAATAAAAGTTTTTGTTTCTTGTTTAGCAATTGCCTTCGAGATGTCTATTGGTTGTTGAGTAATTGTACCATCTGGATTAACAATTATTGTAACAAATTCATTTGTAGCTGGATCATAAACAACAACAGAACTTCCTCCACCAGTGGTTGTTGGAATTAAATTGTTGATTATATTCTGAATATTTGTCAACTGTTCAGTAGTTTCAGTACGAATCATTGTAACCAATTCTTTTCGATCAGTTATTCTAGTCCATTCTGTACCAGTCCAATAAAAGAATCCTTTTTCAATAGTTACTGATGTATTGTCAACCGTTGTAGTTAGATTACTTTTATTATATACTAAAAGTCCAATATTTAAAGGATCTGAAGCATTTCCAATTATTGGTGTAAAACTAGTTAGGCTAGTTAGTTCAATTCTTGGAATTAATATACCTTTATTGTCAGAGGTAATATCTAACTGTGCGGAGCTGGACGGAGTTTTAGTACCTATACCAACCTGAGCATAGCCTGCTAGACCAAAACAAAATATTGATACACAAGTTATTATTTTTCTTTTCATTGTCTAATTTTTTAAGTGTAGTTTGTTACACTATTATTATTTAGTTAGCTGAAATATATTCTATAACTACCATATACTCTCCGTTTTCGATAGGATTGTATACTACACCACTACCAAAGCTAAATTTGATAGAACCAGTATTTTTTGTTATATCAGTAACTGAGTTAATTAATACATCAGCAATTGAATCAGTTGCAGTGTATTTAGATACAGAAACATTTGTTAATTGTCCAAATGCATCGGCAGCAGAACCGCTTGTTACATTGATATTTCCAACAAAATCAGCAGAATAACCGATAGGATCATTGACAATTATTTTAGAATACTGTTTGTAAACATCTTTACCACCAACTTTATCTCCAGTTTTTACTGGCTTATCAAGTACTAAATGATCTCCAACACCTTCTTTAATTTGTTCTAAAGTTTTTTGAGCTTCAGGACTAGGACTTGTTGGGTTTGTAGCATCATTAATTAATTGATTGAAAATGTTTGTTATTGTTTGCGAAATATCCACAATTACATTTTCTTTGGTACCATCTCCTTTGTCTTTTTCGTAAAATAAAACTTCTTCCGTATCACTGCTATTTAATTTACCGAAATACACATTTCCAGCTTCCCCACCGTTTATAGTTTCTGAATATTCGTTTATAACATTTGTAATTTCATTTTTAATAGCAGCATTTTTTTCGATGATTGTTTTTAATTCAGAAGTTAAATCAAGATAAAAATTACCATCTTCCGATTTGTATTGAAAAACAATTTTACCTGTATCAGGATCAATATCTGTAGCATTA
>JASLED010000035.1 GCA_030151255.1 Flavobacterium sp. | reverse complement strand
AATACACGAGAAAAATTAAACAACGCTAAAAGACAATTAGACGAAGAAAAAAATCGTGTAAATAGAGAAAGAGAAAGAGCCAAACAAGAAGCACAATCGCGCTATAATAATATGGGTTATTTTAAAAGATTACTCTATAGTATTGGCGATTGGTTAGAAAGTGCTGCCAATGCAATTGCAGGTGTAGCTGTAGAGTTAACCAAAATTGCTATTGATGTAGTTGGTTATGCAATAGAAATTGGTGGTTGGGCATTTAATGCTTTACTAAGAGCTGCTGATGCAATTGTTTCATTACTTGGTAAAATAATTAGTTTAAATAAACTTTATATAAAATCAAAAACTGAAATTGATAAAACAAATCCGGCATTAAAATTTGATTTAGAAGCAGCAATCAATATTTCTATATTTGGTAGAAATATTGAAGATTCATTTAAATTTAATTTTGAATTTAAACCAAATGCCAACCTGTTTAATACTGTGGCAGAATCTTTGTCTCAAAAAGTATCTAACTTAATATTTAATACAGAAGAATACAAAAACTATGTTAGTGCAGGTAAAGACGAGCAAGAACCAATAAAATTTACTAGACCTGATAAATCTGACTTTGAAAAAATTGCTCACAGTACTGACCTTGCATTACAAAAAATTAACGACACAGAGGAATATATTAATTATTTAAAAAACATTTTTAACAATCCGGGTAACTTAGAAAGTTTTGCTAAAGAACATGATTTAACCGAAGAAAATATTCAACAAATTTTAGAATTAATAAACGGTAATAAACGAGATTTTATGTCAGAAATTAACGCGTTAATAAATACATTATCTGATACTGAATTTCAATCTAATTTTAAAATTATAAAAGAAGAAATCATAGCAAATGACATTGTAGATACTATAAATTCTGATGTAACAAAAGACGATATTCTGTATAGTATAGACTTGATGAATCAAGCAATTGAAGAAATGAAAAATCGAATGAATCGCGCAGACATTGCTCGTAAAGAGATGTTATTTAAGAGATCTGAAGAAAGAAACCAAAATAGAGAAATCTTAGATTCTGCTTTAGCAAATAAAGTTAACAGCGAATACGAAATACTATCTAGAAAACTACGAAATGGCGAAAAAATCATTCTAACATCACCTTTAGCTAAAAAGAGATTTAATAATTATATTTTACAATTAACAGATCCAGAACTAATATCATTAGCAACAGAAGCACTGACGAAGATGTATATATAAATTGGATAAAAGCCAAAAAACAAAGCAAGCTAAAATTAGCTTGCTTTGTTAGTTTTATAATCTCAATTCTATTTCTTTTTTAAACGAATTAAGAAATAAAAAAGGCTATCAAATTGATAGCCTTTTTTATAATATATATTCTTACTGAGTATTAAACATTTGAAACATCTACAGTTGTTTCTTGAGCAATACGTTTATAAGTACCATTTTCTAATTTTTCACGAATAGCTTCGTAAGCAGCTAAAGTTTCGTTTATATCTTCTACTGTATGAGTAGCTGTAGGAATCATTCTTAATAAGATAATTCCTTTTGGAATTACTGGGTAAACAACAATTGATAAGAAAATGTTATAGTTTTCACGTAAATCATTTACCATTACCATTGCTTCAGGAATACTTCCTTCTAAATAAACAGGAGTTACACAAGTGTTTGTATCACCAATATTAAATCCTCTTTCTTTTAATCCGTTTTGTAATAAATTTACGTTTTCCCATAACTTACCTTTAAGTTCAGGTTGAGTACGCAATAAATCCAAACGCTTTAATGCTCCTACAGTAAAAATCATCGGCAATGCTTTTGCAAACATTTGCGAACGTAAGTTGTATTTTAAATAATCAATTACATCCTGATCTGCTGCAACAAATGCACCAATACTAGCCATAGATTTTGCAAATGTTGAGAAATAAACGTCAATTCCGTCTTGACATCCTTGCTCTTCCCCTGCTCCTGCTCCTGTAGCACCTAAAGTTCCAAAACCATGAGCATCATCTACAAGTAATCTAAAGTTATACTTATCTTTTAAAGCAACTATTTCTTTTAGTTTTCCTTGTTGACCACGCATACCGAAAACACCTTCAGTAATAACCAAAATTCCTCCACCTGTAGTTTCGGCCATTTTAGTAGCGCGCTCTAAATTTTTTTCTAAGCTTTCAATATCATTGTGCTTGTATGTAAAACGTTTACCCATATGTAAACGAACACCATCGATAATACAAGCGTGAGAATCAACGTCATAAACGATTACATCGTTTTTTGTTACTAAAGCATCAATAATAGATACCATACCTTGGTAACCGAAGTTTAATAAATAAGCAGCTTCTTTATGTACAAAAGCAGCTAATTCATCTTGAAGTTGTTCATGCACTGAAGTATGTCCAGACATCATACGTGCACCCATAGGATATGCTGCTCCGTATTCTGCTGCTGCCTCTGCATCAACTTTTCTAACTTCTGGGTGGTTTGATAAACCTAAATAATCATTAATACTCCAATTGATAACTTCCTTCCCATGAAACATCATACGATTTGATAAAGGTCCTTCTAGCTTAGGAAATACATAATATCCTTCTGCTTGTGAAGCCCATTTTCCTAATGGTCCTTTATTCTTTTGTATTCTGTCAAATAAATCATTTACCATAATATAATATGTTTAATAAACATTTACAAAATTAATTATATTTTATATGCTTTCATAATAAATGAACGATAAATTACAAGTTGATAAATAAAATTTTCTTTTACTTATTCTAAATAATATGATTTATCTTCTTTTTATTATTATTCTTTTTTGATACAAAAATCAAATATTCACAAAATTACTGTTTATTTTATAAAATATTGTTTTTAATAGATTAAAATAATAGTTATTTTTCTACTAACCTCACTTCTGACAAAGCTTTGGCTTATGAGTTGAATATTTTTCAATATTAATACTTATTTTTAATATTTCTTATTAATGTTTCTAATCCATTTAATTTTATTTCATAAATAAGCGCTAATTGATCTCCAAGTTTTCCTTTTGGAAATCCTTTATTTTTATACCAAACAATGTAATACTCTGGCAAATCAATTAAAAATTTCCCTTCATATTTGCCAAATGGCATTTTAGTTTTAGCTAAATCAATTAAAATTTTCTGATCTGGAAGCACTATTTATTTGTCCAATTAAATGTTATTTCTTTTTCAATTGTCTCGTTTAAACTTAGTAAAACAGGACAATGCATAGCTACGCGCTCAAGAATTACTTTGTCTTTGTCTGAAGCATTGCTCAATAAATGAAAATGCAATGTTATTTTTTTTATTCTTCTTGGTTCTGCTAGCATTTCTTTATAAACATCAATTGTTGTGCCAACAAGATCTACGCCCAATTCATTTGCTTTGATTCCCATAATGGTCATTGCGCACGAACCTACTGCATTGGTAACCATGTCTGTTGGAGAAAATGCTTCTCCTTTTCCATGATTATCTACAGGAGCATCTGTAATAATTTTTTCACCTGATTGAATATGAACAGATTCTGTTCTTAAATCGCCTAAATATGTAATTTTTGATAACATTAGTCTAATACTTTTACGGTTAAATCATCATTGTATTGTAGGATATAAACTCCTGTATTTCTAATAGTTCCTTCTGGATTTTTGCTGTATGAAAATTTATTTTCAATTTCGGCACTTTTACTATTTAAAGTACCATAAAATCCGTCTTTTTGAAACATTCTCATAATAACATCTAAAGTAACATCATATCCTCTTGTAGAAAAACGATTTGGCAAAGCATTATTTTGTGCTTTATATTCGTTTATAAAATTAATATCTCTATTGGAGTGACTGTCTCTGGTTACAGAAGGAAATGTATAATTCAGTGCAACTAAAGTTTCAATTTGAATTTCGCTGTAATCAAATGCATCAGTTTTATCAAATGATGCAATTGTAATTGTATTAGTAGTTGTTTTTCCTTTTAATTTTTCTGTCAATAAAAGTGCCGATTCAATACTATTTGAATCTAAAATAAAAACATTGTTTTTACCAGAAACCAAGGTTTTATCTATGTCTTTTATAGCACTTGTTTCAACTAATTTTATTGAAGGATAAAAACGTTGCATAAACTGTTTTGTAGAAGTTCGTTTTGGATCTACAATTACAGTAATATTTGCGTTTGATTTATTAAAATAATCTACCAATGCTTTTTTCAACACATCGCCATAAGGCATTGTTTGAATTAATTGATTGGAAGGACTTGCTTTTTCATTTGACAATGGTGAAAATAAAAGAATATCTTTATTTGGCAATGCCTTTACAGCAGCATCAACATTACTTTGAAAAAATGGTCCAATAATTACATCTGTTGTGCTAAAATCTCTTTCGCTTAAAATAGATTTTATATCTGATGATGATTTTGTTTCGTTTGAATCATACGTACGAACCACTAATGGCAATCCCATACCAACAGCTTTATCTACAGCAAGTTTTGCTCCTAAATAAAAATCCATTGTCATGTTTAAAAATCCATCAGTTTTCATTCGATCTTCTAAATTATCTCCTAATCGAGAAATATTAAAAGGCAATAAAAAAGCTAATTCTTTTGTTCTGCTTTTGTCCAAACTTCTATTAAATTCTGCATAACCTCCTGTAGGAGTTGTATCTACATATTCAAAAGCAGGTGTTTTTACAACTTTAGTAGCTGCACCATTGGCAGGTACGTTAATTTCCATGCCAACAATTAGTCCTTTTTTAGCTTCTGGATTCAGATTCAAAAATTCTTCAGCGGAAATTCCATACTCTTTACTCAAACTAAAAATAGTTTGCTTAGGCTCTACCTTTACAATTGTATAGTTTCCATTAGCACTTGTATTGGCAGAAACAGCTGTATCAACTATTTCTTTTTTAGCTTCTATACTCGGTTTTTTTGTTGCCGAAGCAGTGCCAGCAGCAGGGATTTTTATTGTTTGTCCAACTTTTAAACCATCTTTCAATTCGGGATTTAGATTTATTAGTTGATCCACAGAAATACCGTTTTCTTTTGCCAAACCATAAATAGTTTGTCTTGCTTCAATTGTAATTTCTTTATAATTTGAAGAAACGTTAGATGAAGCTTCTTTTGAAGAAGAAGTTAATTCTGGAGATAAATAAATAATTGTATTTGCTTTCAAACCATCAGTTTGTAAGCCTGGATTCCATTTATATAAATTATCTACAGATACATTAAATCTTTTACTAATTCCAAATAATGTTTCTTTTGGCTCTACTAAATGAGATTTTCTATCAGAAGAATTACTTGTGCTATTATTTACAATAGTTTCTGATTTAAGAGCATTATTCTTTGTGGATTTATTTCCTGGAATCCTGATAACATCTCCTTCTTTAATGCCTGTTTTAGAATCGGGATTTAAGCTTAATATTTCACTTACAGAAACCTGATTATCTCTAGCAATTTTACTAATTGTTTCTCCTTTAGTAACTCGATATTCTATAAAATTAGACTCTTGCGCAAAACTTATATTATTCATCAAAATAAATGCTGCAAAAGCTATAACAAATCTCTTTTTCATAATCACAATTTTATAAAAGCGAAAAAAGTCGCTGTACACAAATATACAACGACTTATTTATTTTTCATTTATTCCCACTCAATTGTTGCAGGTGGTTTTGAACTAATATCGTAAACAACTCGGTTAACACCTTTTACTCTATTAATAATTTTGTTTGAAATTTCCATTAAAAACTCATAAGGTAGGTGTACCCAATCAGCTGTCATACCGTCTGTAGAAGCAACAGCTCTTAGCGCTACTACTTTTTCGTAAGTACGCTCATCACCCATAACTCCAACAGAATTTACTGGCAATAAAATTGCTCCAGCTTGCCAAACCGAATTATATAATCCGTGGTCTTTTAAACCTTGTACAAAAATTGCGTCAACTTCTTGTAATAAACTTACTTTTTCTGGAGTAATATCACCAAGAATACGGATACCTAATCCTGGTCCTGGGAAAGGATGACGACCTAATAATTCAGGATCAATACCCAAAGAAGCTCCTACTCTACGAACTTCATCTTTAAACAACATACGCAAAGGCTCTATGATTTTCAATTTCATGAAATCTGGTAAACCTCCAACGTTGTGATGTGATTTGATTGTAGCTGATGGACCTTTTACAGAGATAGATTCAATAACGTCTGGATAAATTGTTCCTTGCCCTAAGAAAGTAGCATCTTCAATTAATTTAGATTCATCATCGAATACTTCGATAAATACTCTTCCAATAATTTTTCTTTTTGTTTCAGGATCTTCCACTCCTGCTAAAGCATCCATAAAACGAGCAGATGCATCTACTCCTTTTACGTTTAAGCCCATTCCGTTATATTGTTCTAAAACATTTGCAAATTCATTTTTACGCAATAATCCATTATTAACGAAAATGCAGTATAAATTTTCTCCAATAGCTTTGTTCAGTAATACTGCCGCTACTGTAGAATCTACTCCTCCAGATAAAGCTAAAACAACTTTTTCGCTTCCTATTTTTTCACGTAAATCAGCAACTGTATCATCCACAAATGATGCAGGCGTAAAATCTTGTTGTAAACCAGCAATATCAACTAAAAAGTTTTTTAATAATTGAGCGCCATCAGTTGAATGATATACCTCTGGATGAAATTGGATAGCATATGTTGTTTCTCCTTCTATTTTGTAAGCTGCGTTTGTAACATCTTTTGTGCTAGCTAGCAAAACTGCATTTGAAGGCAAAGTCTTAATAGTATCGCTATGACTCATCCATACTTGACTGTTTGCTGGAATATCCTTCAAGAAAGGATCATCTGCAATAAAATCAAGATTAGCTCTTCCGTATTCTCTTGTACTTGAAGGAGCTACTTCACCACCAAAGAAATGCGCCAAATATTGCGCGCCATAACAAACAGCAAGCAAAGGCATTTTTCCTTTAATATCTTTTAACTCTGGGTGTAATGCTTCTTCTGAACGAACAGAATAAGGACTTCCTGATAAAATTACAGCCTTATAAGCTGATAAATCTTCTGGTAAATTGTTGTAAGGTAGAATTTCGCAGAATATATTCAACTCGCGAACTCTTCTCGCAATCAACTGAGTGTATTGCGAACCGAAATCTAAAATAAGTACATTGTGTTGCATATGCAAAAATAGATATTTCAATTAGACTACAAAAGAGTTTGCACTCCATTTTTACTACTATTTATGCTTATTTTTTCAATATTTTATTTATCTTTAGTTTTCTTTATTTAAAAAAATAATACAGTAAGTGAGCTAAAATAGTTATAATTAAACAATGTTTTATTTAAATAGCTATATTTATGTATATTTACAACCACTCATTTTTTTCATTTATTTAGTAATAAAAAAATTCTTACTATGGATTTCGGAATATACGAAACACTTATGTTTGCTTGTTTTGTTCTTTTAATAGGGCATTTTATCGTTTCTAAAGTAAATTTCTTTCAAAAGTATAATATTCCAGAACCAGTTGTTGGTGGTTTTTTAGTAGCTGTAGTTACTTGGATTTTTCATTCGTTTTTTCAGTTAGATTTTAATTTCAACGAATCAATTCAACAAAGTATGATGCTTATCTTCTTTTCATCAATTGGGTTAAATGCAGATTTTTCTAAGTTAATTAAAGGAGGTAAATCTCTTGTTATTTTCTTATTTATTGCTGCTTTTTTTATTCTTTGTCAGAATACTTTAGGTATTTTACTTGCAAAAATATTAAATCTTGATCTTCGATTTGGCTTAATAGCAGGCTCAATTACATTGACAGGCGGACACGGAACTGCTGGAGCTTGGACCAATGATTTTGCCGCAAGTGGAAATCCGTTAATGGGAGCAAAAGAAATAGGAATGGCATGTGCTACTTTTGGGCTTATTTTTGGAGGATCAATAGGCGGTCCTTTGGCTTATCGTTTATTAAAAAAGAATAATTATAAAGAACTTACACCTGAAGAAATCAAACATCAAGAAGAAACACATGATGATTTAGGAAATGCAGATTCTTCAAAGAAAATAACTTATCAAACGGTAATGCTTACCATTACCATGCTTGCTATTTGCCTTGTTTTTGGTAATCTTCTTGCCGAATGGAACTCGCAATTTTCTTTTAAATTACCTTCATTTGTTTGGTGTTTATTTATAGGTGTGGTGTTAAGAAACACACTTACACATGTATTAAAGCAAAAAGTAAATAGCACTACAATTGATGTTTTAGGAAATGTTGGTCTGTCTGTGTTTTTAGCATGTGCACTAATGTCTTTAAAACTATGGTTGATTGTAGATTTGGCACTTCCTGTTTTATTCATTTTAATTATTCAGGTAGTTATGATGTTGTTTTTCGTTGCCAATATAACTTATCGTTTTATGGGAAAAGATTACGATGCAATAGTTTTAAGCGCTGGGCATTGCGGTTTTGGATTAGGAGCAACATCAACAGCAGTTGCAAACATTCAGGCTGTAACCAATCGTTTTGGTCCATCGTATAAAGCCTTTTTAATTATTCCTTTAGTTGGGGCATTTTTTATTGATATTTTAAACGCATTAATATTAAATTTATTCTTAGTTTTTATTTCATAAAATAGTTTATACAAAAAAAACCTATCGAATATTCGATAGGTTTTTTTTTGTTTGTATAGTTTGTAAATAAGTTTGTATAAGGATTATTTATTTCCTTTTGCGTAATCTGCTAAGAATTGTGCTAAACCATTATCAGTTAATGGATGTTTTAATAAGCCTAAAATTGCAGATAAAGGTCCTGTCATAACATCAGCGCCAATTTTTGCACAGTTTACAATATGCATAGTGTGACGAACAGATGCTGCTAAAATTTGCGTTTCATATCCGTAGTTATCATAGATTTGACGAATATCTTCGATCAAAACTAAACCGTCTGTAGAAACATCATCTAAACGACCAATGAAAGGAGAAACGTATGTTGCACCTGCTTTAGCTGCTAAAAGCGCTTGTCCGGCAGAAAAAACCAAAGTAACATTTGTTTTAATTCCTTTAGAAGAGAAATATTTACAAGCCATTATCCCTTCTTTTGTCATTGGTAATTTTACAACGATTTGTGGATTTAAAGCTGCAAGTTCTTCACCTTCTTTAATCATTCCTTCATAATCAATAGCATTTACTTCTGCACTAACATCTCCTTCAACAATTTCGCAAATTGCTTTGTAGTGATTTAAAATGTTTTCTGCTCCGGTAATGCCTTCTTTTGCCATTAGAGAAGGATTAGTAGTCACTCCGTCTAATACACCCAACAATTCTGCTTCTTTAATTTGCTCTAAATTAGCCGTGTCAATAAAAAATTTCATAGTTTTAAACTTAAAATATGTGTTATGTTGAACGTCAAAAATACAATTAAATTTTACCAATAAGGCAAGATATCTGTTATTTTTAACCTTTAATTTTATAATGATTCATTAACAATTTTTCGTACATTTTTCCTGGCAAAATCTTTTTTAAAAACAAAGAAAATTTTTGCATCGGAGCGCCAACAACGTATCTTACTTTAGGTTTTTCTGTTTCAATAATAGTAAAGATCGCTTTTGCCATTTCTAACGGATCTCCTCCACTATTCACATGTTCATCCATCATTTGTAAAGACATTTTATACACTTCTTCGTAAGGAGAATTATCGATTACTGGAGCATGATAACGCCCTGCTGTAATATTCGTTGCAAAATCACCTGGCGCTACGTTAGTAACTTCTATATTAAATGGCTTTAGTTCCATTCTTAAAGATTCTGTAATCAATTCTAAAGCACCTTTTGATGAAGAATAATAGCCTCTAAAAGGCAATCCCATATAGCCAGCAATTGATGTAACATTGATAATTAAGCCTTTATTTTGTTTTCGCATTGTTGGCAATGCTGCTTTGATAACAGCAATTGGTCCAAAAACATTGGTTTGAAAATTATTTATTATTTCGCTTGTAGGTACTTCTTCAATGGCACCAGTAATACCAACGCCTGCGTTGTTAATTAACACATCAATTTTTCCTTCTTTAGCTACCACTTGCTCAATTGCTTTGCGAATACTTTCTTCTTCGCGAACATCAAGCTGAACCAAAGATATTGTAGCATTTTTTACGTTTTCAGGATTTCTACTAGTTCCATAAACAATAAAGCCTTTTGCTAATAAAAA
This sequence comes from Flavobacterium sp., assembly GCA_030151255.1. Taxonomy (GTDB): domain Bacteria; phylum Bacteroidota; class Bacteroidia; order Flavobacteriales; family Flavobacteriaceae; genus Flavobacterium. Next base: position 23,803 of record JASLED010000035.1, on the reverse strand, counting down.
TTCTCCTATAGATTTTCCTATTCCAGATGAACCTCCAGTTATAAAAACTACTTTTGCCATTTCTTATTTTGTTTCCAACAAATATATAACAAAGCAATAAGCTAATTCCTTTTTAAAAACACAATGTTCTTGTCCACATAAAATTCAGTACATTTGAATTGAATATTAGCCTAATTACATTTAAAACTTTAAACGATTTTAGATATTACGTAATGGATAAAACAGAAGAAGAATTACTAAAAACGCAGGTTAAAAGATATAAAATTGTAGATGTATTGATTTTTTTACTAGCTATAATTAATCTTATACTGTGGCTTATTAGAGCCAATTATGTAACTGGATTTTACCAATCTGATTTTTCTGAATGGATATATACTAATTTCTACCAACCAATGTATTATGCATTATTTCTAGTGCCAATAGCGTTAATTATAAGTTTGTTTAACAGAAAATTTTCTGTTGATTCTTTTACGTTTCTTACACTAAAAACAGTGGTTATTAACTATATATTAATCTTTATTTTAGTATATTTTTCTTAAATATTCCAATGCGAAACAATTGTTTTGTCAGATAATTGCATATTGATATTTTCTAATGTATTATTCTCAATCAAAATACAATCGTATTTAGCAACTGATCTAACTTCATTATTTATTGTGATAGCTAAATCGCTTAAAGCAAATAAAGAAATAAAGTTTTTTTGTGACGAAAAAGAACCATTAAGCACAAACGCTTCTGCATCAATGATCGAATGATGTAGCATTAAATTAAAATCTTTGCCTAGTGAATAAGAAATAATAGTGTCTGAAGATTGAAAACTAAACAACTCATGCTCTTTATAACTTTTATCACATCCATTAATATTCAGTTGAAGATCTCCATCCAACATAGCTAAGAATCTGCTAAACCCTTCAAATTGAGTAAATTCAGAAGGAATTACTTCAATTGTTGCACTGCTAATTCGAAATAAAAAATTTCGTTTAGCATAATTAGCATTATCAGGATAAATAATATATTCATTAGTTATTCCACCCGACCACTGCATGCCTTTTACTTCATTTTTTAATAGAAAGTTAATTTTCATTATAACATTTATATAATTGTAAAATTATAAAATAATATTGTCGTGATACTCTATTCAAATAGCGTTTTTAAAAATATTTTAATACCATATATTTGCGCCATTCAAATAAAATTAACTTAAACAATAAAATGAAAAAAATTACCCTGAGCCTAATGGCCCTTTTAGCATTTGCAACTACAACATACGCACAAAAACCAGATGCTAGGTTTGGACTAAAAACTGGATTAAACGTATCTAGTTTAACAAATGATGTCTATGCGGGAACAAGAACTGGTTTTCATTTAGGAGCAGTTACAGAAGTTTTTATCAGTAATAAATTTTCAATTCAACCAGAATTAATGTACTCTGCACAAGGATCAACAGCAGGACTTAATTCTGTTGTACTAAAATTAAATTATTTAAACATTCCTGTTATGGCCAAATATTATATTACAAATGGCTTTAGTATTCAAGCAGGACCTCAGTTTGGGCTAAATGTAAAATCTGAAATGGAAATTAATAATAATGGAAGAAAAACTATTGCTGACTTACAAAATATTATTCAAACTGTTGATTTTGGTTTAAATTTTGGTCTTGGATATCAATTGCAAGCTGGCGTTTTCTTTGATGCTAGATATAATTTTGGTTTAACTAATGTAAATAAAAATGGTTCAATTAATGGTACTGATGTAAAGTTTAGCTCAAACTCTAAAAATGAAGTATTTCAATTATCAGTAGGTTACAAATTTTAATATATAATTTGTAATCTACTTTAATATCATAGCATTAATTTATAATAAAACAACACATATAATATCGTAAAATCATTTTTATTTAACTATTTATTATATTATATTTGATTTATTAAAATCAACTTAACATAAATTTATTCAAATGAAGAAAATTACTTTAAGCCTAATGGCTATTGTGGCATTTGCAGGATCTGCTTTAGCACAAACGCCAGATGTAAAATTTGGAGCAAAAGGAGGATTAAACGTTGCTAATTTAACAAGTGTTGATGATGCAAAAAGTAGAGCAAGTTTTCATATTGGTGCTGTAGCAGAAATTTTCATCAACGAAAAATTCTCAGTACAACCAGAGGTTTTATATTCTGCTCAAGGTGCTAAAACATCTTTTACAGAGGAAGATATGGGAATCAGTTATAAGTATAAATCGACGTTAAAACTTGATTATATTAATATTCCTATTATGGCTAAATATTATGTTACAGATGCTATAACGGTACAAGCTGGTCCACAAATTGGATTCAATGTAAAAGCAGAAGAAAAAGAAACCTTTAATGGAGAAACAGAAACTAATAGTTATAGCAGTGATATAACAACAGTTGACTTTGCATTAGGTTTCGGAGCAGGATATCAATTACCGATGGGAGCATTTTTTGATTTACGTTATAATGTTGGTCTAAGCAACATAGCAAAACATGGTAATGGATCAGCTAAAAACAATGTTTTACAAGTTTCTGTAGGATATAAATTCTAATTCATTAATAAAAAAAAGCGATTGTAAAAACACAATCGCTTTTTTTTATTAAATAGCTTTTTCTAATAATATAATTAACAAAACCCCACTGAGTTAATGAAAAAACTTTTTTTACCAAGCATTGCTTTATTAGCAATTTCAGGAACAATTTACGCACAAACCCCAGATATAAAATTTGGTATAAAAGGAGGTCTAAACCTATCTGACGTTACTAAATTAGAAGAACACAACAGCGTTACCAAATTTCATATAGGAGCCTTAACTGAAATTTTTTTGAACGATAAATTTTCAGTTCAACCAGAAATTCTATACTCTGCACAGGGCGCAACTTTTACTCGATATTTCGCCGCTGATGATTATATTGAAGCTTACTCCTCTCCTTTGAAATTAAATTATATTACAATTCCTATTATGGCAAAATATTACATTCTTGACAAATTTAGTATTCAAGCCGGACCTCAATTGGGTTTTGTAACAAAATCAGAAATTGAAACAAATTCATTTTCTCCTAAAAAAATCAAACAAAACATCAAAGATGAGACGAATATATTTGATTTTGGACTTAATTTTGGGCTAGGTTATGAATTACCTCAAGGTGTATTTTTCGAAGCTAGATACAATACAGGTTTTACTAAAATTTTTAAAGAAGGAGAAAAATCAATTAATAATGTATTTCAACTTTCTTTAGGCTACAAATTTCAATAAACTCCACAATTAATGCACTTATATAAACTCAAAAATTATTAATAACATCTAAATAACTACAATATATCAACTATTCTACATTAATTACCTATATTTGTAAATATAAAATATAACAAAATTTAACCAAAAATTAATGCATATTAAAATATCATTATTATTTTTATTACCAAGGTTATTTTTGATATAACACTATTTACCTTAAATTAATTATGAAAAAAATCACATTGAACATTGTTGCTCTTATTGCATTTGCAATAAACGCTAACGCACAAACACCTGATTCTAAATTTGGAATAAAAGGTGGTCTTAATTTTTCAAATATTACTAATGATTCTGATGCAAAAACCAGAACAAGTATTCATATTGGTGCAATTGGAGAATTTTTTATTAACGAAAAGTTTTCAATTCAACCAGAAATCATCTATTCTGCACAAGGAGCAAAAGTAAATAATTTTCAAGTTTATGTAGATAATTTTGGCGCAGTTAATGCTGATGCAGTTATGAAAAATGATTACATTAATATTCCAGTAATGGCTAAATATTATTTTTCTGAAGGATTCAATTTTCAAGTTGGACCGCAAATTGGGTTTCTTGCAAGTTCAAAAATGAAAGTAACTGCTCTTGGACAAAGTACAACTGTAAATATGAAAGAAATAATAACTTCAACAGACTTTGGGCTTAATTTTGGTGTTGGTTACCAATTACCTGAAGGACTTTTCTTTGATGCAAGATACAATCTTGGACTTACTAAAATCAATAAAGATGGAAGTATAAATGGTCAAGAGTTTAAATTTGATTCTAGTTCTGAAAACAGAGTATTTCAACTGTCTGTTGGATATAAATTCTAAAAAAAATGCGATTGCTTATTACAATCGCATTTTTTTATGCACAAAGCTTTTAAAACAGAAAAGCCTTATCTAAAAAGATAAGGCTTTTTTTGGGTGATTAATGGGTTTCGAACCCACGACCTTCGGAACCACAATCCGACGCTCTAACCAACTGAGCTATAACCACCGTGTAATCTTTGTATTTTTTTTTGGGTGATTAATGGGTTTCGAACCCACGACCTTCGGAACCACAATCCGACGCTCTAACCAACTGAGCTATAACCACCGTGTTTGTCTTATTTTGACGTTGGCAAAGGTAGCTATATTTCCTTATTTTGCAAGACTTTTTTAAAAAAAATTACAACAAATCTGCTAAACTATTGACTGCCAAATATCTTTCTACTGTAAATCCTTCTGCAAAATCCTTATTAATTAATCTTCCTAAGTCTTGTGCACGATAGGTAATGCTATCTAAGAAGTTTTTGGAAGTAATTGGAGTAGCTGGCTCTTTAGAATTTACATCAAAAAACTGCGTACCATAAGCTAAAACTGATTTTACTTTTGTTTCAATATATCCGGTTACATCTACCACAAAATCAGGTTCAATATTTTTCCATTGAATATAATGATAAACCACCTTTGGGCGCCAAGCTTCTTGTAATTCTCCATTCAATAATGTTTCTATCTTTCTTAATCCAGATAAAAAACAAGCATCTGATACTAAACTACTTCCTTTTCCATGATCAATATGTCTATCATCAATTGCGTTACACAAAACAATTTCTGGCTGATATTGACGAATTTTTTGAATAATAGCTAATTGATGCTCTTCATCATTTTTAAAAAATCCATCTTTAAAACCAAGGTTTTCTCTTGTTTGAACACCTAAAATTTTAGCTGCTGCTTCTGCTTCTGCTGCTCTAATTTCTGCTGAGCCACGTGTTCCTAATTCGCCACGTGTTAAATCTATAATAGCAACTTTTTTTCCTAAATCAATTTCTTTAGCAATAGTTGCTCCACATCCCAATTCTACATCATCTGGATGTGCTCCAAAAGCTAATATATCTACTTTCATTTATTTAATACAAAATTTTTTTCATTGTGGTTGCTTTGTTCATTGTTTCAAAAAATTCACTTTCCGGATCACTATCTTTTGTTACTCCACAACCTACATATAAATTCACTTGTTTATTTTCTATCTCCATACATCTAAGATTGACAAAAAGTTCTGTCGATCTATTTTCTTCATTCAAATTATTTAACTCGCCTAAATATCCCGAATAATACCTTCTGTCATATCCTTCCTGATTTAACAAAAACTGACGAGCAGTTGCTTTTGGCATTCCACAAACAGCGGGTGTTGGATGCAAAGCGTTAACAATTGGCTGAATATTATCGGTTGTTATTGTTGCTTCAATATCTGTACAAATATGCATTACTTTAGCTGCTCTTTTGGTATAAGTTGCCGAAGTTTTGCTATTAATTGTAAACGGTTTTAATTGCTCTAGAATAAAATCGGTAACAAACTGTTGTTCTTCTTTTTCTTTTTGCCCCCACTCTACATCTTGCTGTCCATGATTAAGTTGTGTGCCAGCCAATGCCATTGTTTTTACTTCTTTGGCTGTTACTGTTAATAAAATTTCTGGCGTTGCTCCTGCCCACATTCCTATTTTTGGATGATAAATAACATAGCAAAAAGCTGTTGGATAAGCATTTATTAATCGATTAAAAACTTCAACGCTATCAATTATTGAAGTTGAAATGATTTCTTTTCTTGATGGAACAACTTTTTCAAATGCATTTTCATTTATTGCTTGAATACATTTTTTTACCAAATCTTCAAATTCTTCTTTTGCCGAATCGAGATAAGAATACGTTGTTGCATCTTCTATTTTTGATGAAACATTTACAAAAGATTCAACCATTTTTATTGATTGATTAGTTGGAATATAAAATCGAGCACCTTCATAGAATGGAGCCATTACAAATCCTTCTTCTTTAAAATTTTCAACCGTAAAAAGCAGGTCATTTTGCTGAAATAAAGCCGTTATGAACCCTGAATTTGGTTTTTTATAAACAACAAAAGGCAAATCTTTGGTTAAATGCTCTTTCCAAAGTTTTTCTATTGTTACTTCCATTTTTTATCTTTTATCTATTACAATATTAGTGATCTTACATACTGACAACAATACATTGTTTTCATCTGTAATTCGTATTTCCCACAAATGCAAAGTACGACCACGATGTACTAATTTTGCTGTACCTGTTACTATTCCTGAGCGCTTACTACAAACGTGATTTGCAGCAATTTCTATCCCTCTAACTTCTTGTTTATCAGGATCAATTAGTATAATAGAAGCACCGCTTCCCAAACTTTCTGCTAAAGCTACCATTGCACCGCCATGCAATAACCCAGCAGGCTGATGCACACGTTCATTCACTGGCATTGTTGCAACTAAAAACTCAGGTCCTACATCAGTATATTCAATTTGCAATGTTTCCATCAAAGTATTTTTACAAATCTTTGCATACATTGCTAAAACTTCTTCTTTATTAAAATCTTTATTTTGTTTCATTTTAAAAAACCTTGGTATATATTTTTATTTACGCCGTCTTAAAAGTAAGTCAAAAAAGATGTAATGCTCTTAAAAATAATATAATTCTTTCGGCAATAAAAGCCTATTTTAATTTCTTGTATTATATCGTTCTTCTGTCTGCCATTTTTTTAGTATTTTTAGACCCTCATAATAAACAACTATCTTTATTATTAAAGGAAAGTAACAATGGAAGATATCCAAAAAGAAGTTCACAAAGCTTTTGAAATAATAAAATCTGGCGGTATTATCTTATATCCGACTGATACAGTTTGGGGAATTGGCTGTGATGCTACTAACCCAGAAGCTATAAAAAAAATATATGCCTTAAAGCAACGTGCAGAAACAAAAAGTATGATTGTTTTGGTAAACGGTGATCGTTTGCTTCATCGTGTGTTTAACAATATTCCTGAAGTTGCTTGGGATATTTTAGAGTTTAGCGATAAACCAACCACTTTAATTTTAGACAATCCGAAATTTGTTGCAAAAGAAGTTATTTCAGCTGATAATTCACTAGGTTTTAGAATTATAAAAGATCCGTTTTGCTATAATCTTATCGAAAGAATGAAAACACCACTTGTATCTACCTCAGCAAATATCAGCGGACAACCTACTCCAATGAGTTTTAAAGATATTGATCCTGTTATTGTAAATGGCGTTGATTATGTGGTAAACTTAAGACAAAATGAAGATCGAAAAGTAAAGCCATCAACCATCATCAAATTAAAAGAAAATGCACAAGTTACTATTATCAGAAAATAAGATAATAGCCTTTTATAATTATGACTAAAAATAACCTTATATATAAAGAAGCTTTACAAAATCCTATTTTTGAAATTATTACACAAGCAGCTGCCAATTTGGGAGTAGATGCTTATGTGATTGGTGGTTTTGTAAGAGATTTTTTACTAAACCGAAATAGCAAAAAAGACATCGATATTGTTGCAGTTGGCAGCGGTATTGAGCTAGCCTTAGAGGTTTCTAAATTATTACCTAATCATCCAAAAGTACAGGTTTTTAAAAACTACGGAACAGCAATGCTTCGCTATGAAGACATTGATATTGAATTTGTTGGCGCAAGAAAAGAATCATATCATTTTGACAGCAGAAAACCTGTTGTAGAAGATGGTACTTTACAAGATGATCAAAACAGAAGAGATTTTACAATTAACGCTTTAGCTTTATCGTTGAGCTCATCAAATTTTGGAGAATTAGTAGATCCGTTTAACGGAACTACTGACTTAGATGCAAAATTAATTCGCACACCATTGGATCCCGATGTTACTTATTCTGACGATCCATTGCGAATGATGAGAGCCATTCGTTTTGCTACACAATTAAATTTTATAATAGAAGATGAATCCTTAGCTTCTATTACCAGAAATAGCGAACGTTTAAAAATTATTTCTGGCGAGCGAATTGTAGAAGAATTAAACAAAATTTTGGCTACTCCAACCCCATCTACAGGATTTATTTTACTGTATAAAACAGGTTTATTAGATTTAATTTTACCCGAATTAACAGCATTAAATCAAGTAGAAGAAATTGAAGGTCATACACATAAAAACAATTTTTATCACACGTTAGAAGTTGTTGACAATATTGCAAAAAACACAGAAGACGTGTGGTTGCGTTGGGCGGCTTTATTGCACGATATTGGAAAAGCACCTACTAAACGATTTTCTAAAAAACAAGGTTGGACATTTCATGGACACGAATTTTTGGGCAGCAAAATGGTAAAAACTATTTTTACTCGTTTGCACATGCCTTTAAATCACAAAATGAAATTTGTGCAAAAAATGGTAATGATGAGCTCGCGCCCAATTGTATTAGCACAGAAAGAAGTAACAGATTCGGCTGTAAGAAGATTAGTTTTTGATGCAGGCGAAAATGTTGAAGATTTAATGATTTTGTGCGAAGCAGACATAACTACAAAAAATCCAAATAAATTCAAGAAATATCACAACAACTTCCAAATTGTTCGAAAAAAAATTGTAGAAGTAGAAGAAAGAGATCATGTTCGAAACTTTCAACCACCAATTAGTGGAGAAGAAATTATGAGCATTTTTAATCTTCAGCCTTGTAGAGAAATAGGAACGCTAAAAGAAACTATAAAAGAAGCTATTTTAGAAGGAATAATTCCGAATGAATACGAGGCTGCGTATGAATTTATGCTTAAAAAAGCAGAAAAAATGGGACTAACAATTGTAAATAAATAATTATTATGAAAAGCGCTTTTTTACCTTTAGCAAAAACTTCACTTATATTAGTATATCTTGTGATATTTGCTGGAGCTGCAGTAAGAATGACCGGTTCTGGAATGGGATGTCCAGATTGGCCAAAATGCTTTGGTTACTACATCCCGCCAACAGATGTTGAAGTTATAACTTGGCAACCTGACAAAGTTTATGAAAAAGGCCAAATGATTATTCATGATAATGCATTGTGGAAAGCTGCCGATAATTTTACTACCTCATCTGATTATAACAAAGATAATTGGATAAAATACACAAAACATGATTATGCTTTATTTAACCCACAACACACTTGGACCGAGTATATTAATCGTTTGTGCGGTGCTGTAGCAGGATTGGCTTGTTTGGCAATGGCAATAAGTTCATTTTGGCTTCCAAAAACAAATAGAAAATTAATATGGGGATCATGGCTTGTAGTATTTCTAATGGGATTTCAGGCTTGGTTAGGTGCAACAGTTGTATTCTCGGTACTAAATCCAATTAAAATTACTGTACACATGGTAATGGCTTTAGTTATTGTTGCGCTGATTATTAGTATAATAAGATCTGCAGAAAACAAAACTAATATTCGTAAGTACAATTCTACTTTTAGAATATTAGTTGCTGTAACTCTTGCATTTACATTAATTCAAGTAATACTTGGAACACAAATTAGAGAATACATTGATGAGCAAGTAAGTGCAGGTATTACCAATAGCTACCTATGGTTAAATGACCCTACTTTAGAATTTTATTTACATCGTAGTTTTTCGATTTTAGTGTTAATCTTAAATTTCTATTTATTTTTCTTAAACAAAAAATTAAACTTAGGATTTACGAATGTAAAATGGGTTATTATTCTATTAGTATTAGAAGTATTTACTGGTGTTTTAATGCAATATTTTTATTTCCCATTTGGTTCACAAGCAATACATTTAGTTTTAGCATCATTGCTATTTGGAATACAATATTACTTGTATTTACAGGCTAAAAAGTGCTATTATGTTGGCGAAAGCAAAGAAGATTAGTACATAAAAAAAGAGTTAGATAATTATCTAACTCTTTTTTTATGTTTATTTTTTCATTGGAATGTAAATCTTTTTCAATATTTCGTCATATTCATTTTCGGCAATGCTGTTAAAGGTAATTCCTCCTCCACTTTTGTAAAAATAGTTTTCGCCTTGCTTTTCAATAAACCGAATCATTACGGCACTATCTACGCTATTTCCATCAAAAATACCGCAAACACCGCAATAAAACTTTCTATCATACCTTTCTACTTTATTAATAATCTCTACTGTTTTTGCTTTGGGCGATCCTGTAATTGAGCCAGCTGGCAATAATTTGCTAAAAATGTTACCAATTTCACTCTGCCAATTTTCTGATAAATTTCCGCTTATTTGAGAACTTACTTGCAATAATGATCCCTTAGATGTTTCTATCTTATCTATATATCGAAAACAATCTACTTGAACATTTTTAGATACAATATTCAAATCATTTCGAATTAAATCTACAATTGTATAATGTTCGGCTATTTCTTTTTTATCATTTAAAATTAATTCTTCTGCATTTGGAATTGTAGCATCAATTGTGCCTTTCATTGGAAAAGAATAAATTCTATTTTCATTTATTTTAATAAATATTTCTGGAGAAAAACAAACAAACTGATCTTTATACCACAATTTATATTTTGCGTTACTGTGCGAATAAATTCCTAATAAACTTCCATCAACTTCAAGCGGAGTGGCTACGGTAAGATTAATTAAATAGGTGTTTCCAATACTAATTTCATTCATTATTTCGTCAAAAGAAGCTTTGTATTGCTCGTAAGAAATTGGATATGAAATTAAACTCGGCTTCGGAAAAACAATTTCTAAATCACTATTAATAAGATGATTAAATGAATATTTTATTTCATTCGGATTAACTTCATCCAAAGGAATAACTTCTCCTTCTTGCCCATTAAAATCTATTACAAACAAAAAAGGAGTTCTTTTGCTTCCTAACTCATTCATTTTAGAGATAATTGTATCTTTGATCTGCATATTTAATCCGTAATAAGAGGAGCCAAAAGTACAAATTGTTTATGAGCAAGAAGAAAGAAATTGTAATAATTGACAATCACGATTCGTTTACCTATAATTTATATCAGATTTTTGATGAACACCCAAACTGCAATATTACTGTTGTACAAAGTGACGAAATAAAAATAGAAGAGTTAAAACGATTTGATAAACTGGTACTTTCTCCTGGGCCAGATGTACCAATGGCATATCCTATTTTATTTGAAATTATTAAAACCTACGAAAATACTAAACCTATTTTGGGTGTTTGTTTAGGACATCAAACTATCGGAATCTATTATGGTGCCGAATTATACAATTTAAGCAAAGTATATCACGGACAACAAAATGCATTAAATATTGTAGTGCAAGATGTTTTATTTGAATCCGTTGCAAATAACTCTTTAGTTGGCTTATATCATTCTTGGGCACTTAAAGCAGAAAATTTTCCGCCTTCATTAATTATCACCGCATATAGCAATAATAATATTGTAATGGCATTTAAGCATCGAACAAAAAACATTAGAGGAATACAATTTCATCCTGAATCTTATATGACTGTAGAAGGAAGAATGATGCTTAACAATTGGATAGATGCTTAAATTTTTATACTTTTCAAATAAACCAACGTAATCTTTTCTAAAAATTACAAAAAACTATTGTAAAAGATTTGTAGACGCCAATGTATTATCTTAATTTCATCATGAAGTAAAATAAGCATCATATAGCCTCATGGAAATTGGTATAATTGAAGATCCTAAAATAAAAAAATATTTGCCCTATTTAAGTGCATTAGCTATTTTTATGCAAGCTTTAGATGGTACAATTTTAAATACAGGATTGCCTTCTATTGCTAAAAGTTTGGGAGAATCACCGTTAGATATGCAAAGCATTATTGTATCGTATACTTTAACTGTTGCATTACTAATTCCATTAAGCGGCTGGTTGGCAGATCGTTTCGGAACAAAGAAGATATTTATCATTGCTGTAGCATTATTTACACTTGGATCATTGTTTTGTTCGCTATCCAATACACTTACTGAATTAATTTTGGCCCGAATTTTTCAAGCCATTGGAGGATCTATGATGGTGCCCGTTGCCCGACTTACCTTGCTTTATGCCTATCCAAAAAAAGAGCTTTTAAAAATTATTAATTTTATAACTATTCCTGCGCTTATTGGACCTATGCTAGGGCCTACAGCTGGAGGTTTTTTAGTAGAAAAATTATCTTGGCACTGGATTTTCCTTATCAATATACCAGTAGGAATTATAGCTATTATTGTAGCGCTTTACCTTATTCCTAATTTTAAAAACAAAATAAATAAATTCGATTTTACTGGATGGATTTTATTTAGTGGTGGATTAACAACACTTACTTTGGTAATTGAACGTTGGAATTCTCCTAACCTTTCTATTTTTAATTTAATAGGAATTTTTATACTTTCTATTCTTTTAATTGTAGCATATATTTATTACGCAAAAAAGGCAAAATTCCCGCTCATAAAATTAAGTTTATTCAAAATAAAAACATTAAACATTGGGTTAATTGGCAATTTAATTACCCGATTTGGTGTTGGTGGAATGCCATTGATGATTCCTTTATTACTGCAAATTGGTTTTGGTTATTCTGCTTTTTATGCCGGATTGATGATGATTCCGCAAGCACTGGCAAATTTAATTTCAAGAAATTTTGTTGTGCCAATTGTAAAACGATTTGGTTATAGAAAAACATTGGTTACCAATACAATAATTACAGGAATATTAATTTGTATGTTTTTCTTTATAGATAAAAATACACCTTATGTTTATATTATTATTTTAATGGCACTTAACGGAACTTTTAATGCTGTGCAATATACGTCGATGAATACAATTTCATTAGCAGATTTAGACAACAAAACCTCTAGCGATGGAAATAGCTTACTTTCTGTAACACAACAATTAGCAATTAGTTTAGGAATATCTATTTCAGCGATGCTCTTACAACTTTTTACCAATAGTAATTTAAACAATTCGTCTAATCCGATTGATGTGTTTAACTATACCTTTTTGGTGATGGGAATATTAACTATATTATCGAGTGTTGTATTTATGCAATTAAACAACTCTGATGGTGCAAGCTTATCAGGAACTAGCGATGAAGCTTCAATAGAAGAATAATATAATTTATATTTTTTGTAGATCAAACATTGCTTTCATTTGTTGTTCTTTTACAAAATTGGGTAGGATTTTAAAAGCAAGATTTCGAGCATTTACTAACAACGGATTTCTAAGCTGAGCTATTTGCCCTAATTTCCAACTATCTTTTACTATAGCATGTGCTTTAGCACGTCTAATTTCAGTAAACCCTTGCAGTGTTTCTTCTAAAGATTTTGTTTCTAACAATTTGCTAATTACATATACATCTTCAATTGCCTGACAAGCACCTTGACCCAAATTGGGTGTTGTAGCATGTGCAGCATCACCAATAATAGCAACATTGTTTTTGTACCAATTAGTTACTAAACTTAAATCGTAAATTTTATCTTCAAAAATCACAGACTTTGGTGTGTTAGCAATCATTTTTTTTATCAAAGGATTGCAGTTATCCAACAACTCGGTTAAGCTTTCTTTTTTATTATACACATCTTCATTTACCAGAAAATACCAATATACTTTTTTCTTATCCAATTTTACAAATCCGAAACGTTTGGTTCTCCCCCATCCTTCCAAAGCAGCATGTTCGTACTTTTTAGGTAAATCAAAATCTAAAACACCGCGCCAGCAAACTTGCTTAGCATCTCTTAACGGATAATTACCAAAAAACAACTGTCTAACTTGCGAACGAATGCCATCGGCGCCAATTACATAAGAATGAAATGCCGTAGATTTATCTGTAAAATTTAATTCTACTTTTTCATTATTAGTTTTTGAAATTCCATTCAATCGTTTATTTAAAATAATATTTTCTATTCCTACATTTTCAATAAGTACACGGTGTAATTCGCTTCGATGTATTGCAATATTTGACAACTGATAATATTCTTCAAATTTCTTTAAATCAGACTCTGTCAGTATATTTAACTTCATATCCGTCAACAATACGCTAGAAATGCGCATTCCGGTTTTTTGCAATTCTTCAGCAATTCCTAAATAACGATAAACTTGCATTGCATTATTTGCAATTGCAATTCCGGCGCCAACTGGTTTAATTTCACTTGCCGATTCATATATTACAAAAGGAATTTTCGCTTTTTTTAAGGCAATAGCCATTGTTAATCCAGCTATTCCAGCACCTATAATTGCAACTTTCATTTCTCTTTTTTATTAATTAGCTAATTTACAAAAACCTATTTACTTATGTTAGAATAACCGCAATCAATAATGCTTTAATAAAAATGGAAAAACATTAACAATAATACGTATATTAGTAAGCAATATTATTAATTCTTTTTCTTATGAGCTATTCAACTTTTCAGAAAGAAGCTTCTGTTTATACCAAATGGAGAAGCAATAACAAACTTCCTTATTTAGATATTGATGAAATTGACAAAATAATTCGTGATAAATGGATTGATGAAAAACGCTATAACGAACTTATTTCATTTATCAATGAAAATTGGGATTCTGGCAACGGAGATGAATTTGCAAAACCATTTAGCAATCATTTACTAAATAACCAAGAATTGATTTTCTATAAAAAACTTTGGAAGGGAATTCTTAGAAACAGAATGAATGTACTTTGGAATAGTTTTGATGAGCTTACAGATGAATTTTCAACTGTTACCATAGAAAATATAATAGATATTGATCTTACAAATTTTAATCAATTTTATGCTTCAGAACCAATTCAACGACGTGTATCTTGGAACAGATTGCATACAATAGAAGGAATTAAATTTTATATAGCTGGACTTGAATTGCTAAAAGACAATGATGAGATTTTAAAACAAAAAATTCTTCTAAACAGAATATTTAACTTAGAAAAACCTAAGCCTAAGCCTTCTATAGATAAGAGAAAAATTGATGAAAATTTGTTTTGGGAGCTTATTAATCAAACACGAGAAAGCGCTATTGATAAATTTGTTTTTCTAGACAATTTACAAACAACTTTAGAAAGTTTTAATCCTAAGGAAATAAAAAATTTTGACCATTTACTTATTAGTAAATCAAATGAATTAAATACTTGGCAACATTGGGCGCTTGCTTATATAGCAAGAGGTGGCTGCGGAGATGATGAGTTTGATTATTTTAAAAGTTGGGTAATATCTAAAGGAAAAGGCGCATTTGAATCGATTAAAAACCTTGATGAAGCAAGCCTATTATCCTTTTTTGACGAAGATCCACAGTTAGAAGAATTATTGTATTTAGCCGAGAATATTTACGAACATAAAACGTCTGATTTAATGCCTTCTGCTAAAATAAAAAGCAATAAGTTGACCGGAAAACAATGGAACGAAGATGAACTTCCTATTATCTATGCTTCCTTGTGTGCACTTTTTAAATATGAATAAAACAGTTATTGATAAGTATTGCATTTTATGAATTACTCTTTTTTTACACAAGTTTATATTTTTATTGAAAATTTTATCGATTAAAAAGTAACTTTGCAAAAATTAAATTCAATGAATATCAAACTTCTTGTAATTGGTAAAACCGACAGTAAAGAACTTCAAAGCTTAATGGATAATTATATGAAAAGGCTTTCTTTTTATGTGAAATTTGATTTAGAAATAATTCCGGATATAAAAAATGTAAAAAATTTATCTGAAGCACAACAAAAACAAAAGGAAGGAGAATTAATTTTGAGTAAAGTTGGTCCAACAGATTTTTTGGTTTTAATGGATGAAAACGGAAAACAATTTACAAGCATGGATTTTGCAGATGAATTGCAAAAGAAAATGAATTCTGGAATTAAAACGCTGGTTTACGTTATTGGCGGTCCTTATGGTTTTTCTGAAGAAGTATATAAAAGTGCAAAAGGGAAAATATCACTTTCTAAAATGACATTTTCCCATCAAATGATTCGTTTATTTATGATTGAACAATTGTATAGAGGTTTTACAATTTTAAGGAATGAACCTTATCATCATCAATAAAAATTTACTTAATAAATTCGGTCAGTTGGCACAAATTTATCGCTAATTTCTAACTCTTTTAATAATACGCGCATCTGCAAATAACGTTCAAAACTTAATTCTTTGCTAAAGGCAAGTTGCAAACTATCTCTTGTGTTTAGTGTATTTACAAGTTCTGCTTTTGGCAACATATTTCCTTCAAAAAAATAATCGTTTGAAGCATTTACATATAATAAATTTTCGGTTGTTTTTGGTCTTTCAAATACAAAATCAATGTTTTGAAAAGGGTAAAATGCTAAGTGTTTATTCAACGTATCGGCATAACTATAAAAAACACCTTTATCGTCTGTATGCATTTTTCCTTCTTCATATTTGTTATCTTTTACTTTTTTTACCAATTCTGCCACTTGCTTTAGATTTAACTCTCGCTCGATATGAAAAATAAAATTGGTTCCTCCTATTTTATTATTATCATTTAAATTGGCAGAAACTCCATCTTCTGCATATTCTATATATATAGGTGATAAGTCATCTATTTTTTCTTCTACAGTATAACCCGAACGAGATAAATTCATTTCTCTTTTATCGCAACTAACCATTAAGGCCAGTAATGGAATAATAACTAATAACTTTTTCATGCATTTAATTGATTTACTATTTTTATAACTTCAACAGCTTCTTTTACATCATGAACACGCAAAATATTTGCTCCATTTTGTATGGCTATTGTATTCAAAATGGTGGTTCCGTTTAATGAATCTTGCGGAGTACTTTCAAGCAACTTATAAATCATTGATTTTCTAGAAATACCTACAAGCAACGGCAGATTGAATGTACTAAATAAAGTTACTTTTTGCATTAATTCATAATTCTGTTCTATCGTTTTTGCAAAACCAAACCCAGGATCGAGAATAATATCATTTATTTTTGCTGCTTTTGCAACTGCAATTCGCTCAGAAAAATAATACAAAACATCTTCTATAAAACTATCATAATGTGTTAACTGTTGCATGGTTTGTGGAGTTCCTTTCATATGCATCATAATATACGGCACATGAAGTTGCCCAACTGTTTCTATCATTCTATCATCCAATAAACCAGCCGAGATATCATTTACCATTACTCCGCCTGCTTCTATTGCTGCTTTGGCAACATTGGCTCTAAATGTATCAATAGATAATTTTACATCAGGAAAGTGTTTTACCAACAACTCAACAATAGGCACCATTCTCAATTGCTCTTCTTCTGCACTTACAAACGCTGCATTAGGTTTGGTAGAATAGGCTCCTAAATCTATAAAATCAGCACCATCTTTTAGCATTCGTTCTGTTTGACGCAAAAAGTCAGCATCTGACTTATATTTTCCACCATCGTAAAAAGAATTGGGAGTAATATTTAAAATTCCCATAACTCTGGCAATAGATAAATCAACTAGCTCGCCTTTACAATTAATTGTCATCTAATTTATAATCAATATTTTAATAATAAATTTTTATATTTTACGCTTCAAAATCATAACATTATTTTTAATGCCATAGTATTATTACTATTTTTGAAGAATAAACATTACAAATATACTTCAAATGAGTACTACTTCTATACAATATGATCAGGTAATTGCAATTTGCAAAGCATTATTTGACAAAAAAATGCACGATTATGGATGTGCATGGCGTATTATGCGATTATCATCTTTAACCGATCAAATTTTTATAAAAGCACAACGTCTTAGAAGTATTCAGCAAAATGAAGTACGCAAAGTAGATGAAGGCGAAATACCCGAATTTATTGGCATTATAAATTATTGTATAATGGCGCTGATTAATGTCGAAATTGGCGTTGGGCGCTATCCTGATTTATCAGAAGAAGAAGTTTCAAAACTATACGTTGCTAAAGTATACGAAACAAAAACATTGATGGAAAATAAAAATCACGATTATGGTGAAGCATGGAGAGATATGCGTGTGAGCTCATTAACTGATTTGATTCTTCAGAAATTACTTCGTGTTAAACAAATTGAAGATAACAAAGGAAAAACTCTTGCTTCTGAAGGTATTGAAGCAAATTATCAAGATATTTTGAATTATGCCGTTTTTGCTTTAATTCATCTAGAAATAACAAACGAATAATAACCGAACAAATTTATTTATGAAAGCTATTACACAACTATCACGCATTTTTGTTGGCGTACTTTTTATCCTTTCAGGACTTGTGAAACTAAACGATCCAACAGGATTTTCGTTCAAATTAGAAGAATATTTTTCAGAAAATGTATTAGATATTCCATTTTTACTACCATATGCGCTATCATTAGCAGTAATACTTGTTATTGCAGAAGTATTACTTGGAGTGGCCTTGTTGATTGGTTTTATGAGAAAACTTACACTTTGGTTACTTTTCATTATGATTGTATTCTTTACTTTCCTAACGTTTTATTCAGCTTATTTTAATAAAGTTACAGATTGTGGCTGTTTTGGAGATGCTGTTCCATTAACTCCTTGGGGATCATTTACAAAAGATATTGTGTTATTAATTTTCATTCTAATTTTAATGAAATATAAAAAACACATTCACCAACTATTTACTAGTAAATTGCGCAATAGTATAATGGCTATAACATTTGTATTATGTTTATTTATGGGTTATTGGGTATTAAACCATTTACCTTTAAAAGATTTTAGAGCGTATAAAGTAAATACAGATATTAAAAAAGGAATGGAAATTCCTGAAGGAGCACCCAAAGCTGAATATCAAATGACGTTCTATTACAATGTAAACGGAAAAGAAGAAAAATTTACAGATAAAGAATTAGGTAATATTCCTGAAGGAGCAGAATTTGTTAAACGCGAAGATGTTCAAATAACAGAAGGTTATCAACCTCCTATTCACGATTTAATTATGGAGCAAGATGGTGTAAACCATTTACCAGCAATATTAGAAGAACCTAAGGTAATTTTAATCATTTCTTATGATTTAGAAAGAGCAGATAAAGAAGGTTTAGCTGCTATGAAAGATTTTGCCAATAAAGCTATTATAAACGGATACACTATTGCCGGATTAACAGCTTCTAATAATCAAGTAATTGATAATGTGTTAAAAACCTATCAACTGCCATTTTCTTACTATACTTGCGATGCTACAACATTAAAAACAATTGAAAGAGCAAATCCAAGTATTGTAGTTTTAAACAAAGGAGTAATTACTCAGAAAAAACACTGGAAAGACAGAGATCAAGTTATTTTAAAATAATACAATTTGCTAAGCTACATTCTTAAAAAAACGATATATGCATTATTCACCTTGTGGGGTGTAACAACTGTTGTATTTTTCTTATTCAATATTTTACCTGGCGACCCAGCTAGAATGATGTTGGATCAAAACGAAAATCAAGAACAAATAAATGCTATCAATAAGAAATATGGATTTGATCAACCATTAAGTAAACAATATCTTTTGTATATAAATGACTTATCTCCTATTTCATTTCACAGTACAAACACTGATGATTATAGCTATGCCAAAGCTTCAAAATACAGTGGTTTTGTATTGGCGCAAATTGGTTCAACAGACATAATGCTAAAAGCACCTTATTTAAGAGAAAGCTTTCAAAAAAACGGAAAAACAGTAAGTAGTATTTTAATGCAAACCTTGCCAAATACCATATTATTAGCACTTATTTCTATTGGAATTGCCTTGTTTTTTGGCGTTGTGCTAGGTATTATTTCTGCTTTGTACAAAGATACTTGGCTAGATAAATCTATTGCAATTGTAAGCACATTCGGAATGAGCATTCCTTCTTTTTTTAGCGCTATTCTGTTTGCATGGGTATTTGGTTATATTTTACATTCATACACAAACTTACCTATGACAGGAAGTTTATATGAAGTAGACGATTTTGGAAATGGACGATATTTAGCCTTAAAAAACATTATTTTACCAAGTATTGTTTTAGGCATTCGTCCGTTGGCGGTTGTCATTCAGCTTATGAGAAATTCTTTATTAGATGTACTCAACTTAGATTATATTAGAACGGCAAAAGCAAAAGGATTAAGCAAACTGCAAATCATTGTAAAACACGCTTTAAAAAACGCCTTAAACCCTGTGGTTACTGCAATTTCGGGATGGTTTGCATCTATGTTGGCAGGAGCCGTTTTTGTAGAATACATTTTCGGATGGAACGGATTGGGCAAAGAAATTGTAGATGCCTTAAACACATTAGATCTTCCTGTAATTATGGGAGCCGTTTTAGTAATAGCAACTTCATTTGTTATTATTACTATTTTGGTAGATCTTATTTACGCATATCTCGATCCAAGAATAAAATAAATTAAAAATATATTGGTTATTAATTATGAAAAAAATTCTTATCACGCTTACACTTCTTACATTAATTGTAAGTTCTTGTAAAGAAAAAAGCGAAAACTTAGAAACAGTTGCAACAACTAATGCTTTAGAAACACCAGCAACTATAGAAGAAACAGCAACAAGTGAAAATCAATTTAACGAAAAGGCTTTAAATCAGCCGTTTTCTACATTAGATGGATCTACTATTTCATTTCAAGAGATTTTAAATAACAACAAAGGCAAAAATATCTTAATTGATGTTTGGGCTTCTTGGTGTCCAGATTGCATAAAAGCATTACCTCATATTCAAGATATTAAAAATCAATTTCCTGAAGTTGCATTTGTAAACTTATCTTTAGATAAAACAACAGAAAGTTGGAAGGAATCAATTGAAAAATATGACATTAAAGGTGAACATTATTTTTTAGGTGATGAGAAAAGAATGAAAGGTGATTTTGGACAAGCAATTGAATTAAAATGGATTCCAAGATACATTGTTGTAAACAAACAAGGCGAAATTGCTTTATTCAACGCTACAGAAAAAAACTTTGCTGAAATAACTGACTTATTAAACAACTTAAAATAATTATGAGACACTCTATTGTTGCAGGAAACTGGAAAATGCATAAAACGTATGCAGAAACACATACGCTTTTAGATGAGCTTATTGAAAAACTTCCTTCAGGAAAAGAAGTAGAAGTTATTGTTGCTCCAGCTTTTACTAATTTAGCTAGTGCAACTCATCACTTAGAAGGAACTAATATTCAAGTTGCAGCACAAAATATGCATCAAGCAGAAGGCGGAGCATTTACAGGAGAAATTTCGGCTCAAATGCTTACAAGTATTGCCGTAGAAACTGTTATTCTTGGGCATTCTGAAAGACGTTTATATTTTCATGAAACAAATGCGCTTTTAGCAGATAAAGTAAATACAGCATTAAAACACAATATGCGTGTAATTTTCTGTATTGGTGAAGAGTTAAAAGACCGAGAAAATAAACAATATCTAAATGTTATTTTCAATCAATTAACCGATAGTTTATTTCATCTGAAAAAAGAACAATGGCAAAATATTGTAATTGCTTACGAACCAGTTTGGGCAATTGGAACAGGATTAACAGCTACGCCAGAACAAGCACAAGAAATGCATGCTTTTATTCGTAGAGAAATTGAAAGAAAATACGACAAAACCATCGCAGAAAATACTTCAATTTTGTACGGCGGAAGTGTTAAACCAAGCAATGCCCAAGAAATATTTTCAAAACCTGATGTAGACGGTGGATTAATTGGTGGAGCAGCATTAGTTGCCGACGAATTTGTTGCAATTGTAAAAGCTATATAAGTAAAAAATCACGCTATATCTATACAACGAGTCTGTTATTCAGGCTCGTTTTTTATTTTCAATCATTGCTCCTTACTTATAATTATTACAAATAAAAGCCAAATGTAAATACAAAAGTTTAAAAGCTTTTTTGAATAGAAATTAATCCTATTTTTGCGCTATGAAAAGAAAGAGAACAGAAAGAATCGTATTCGAAAACGTAGAAATCCTTGATGCAGGTGCAAAAGGTGTTTCAGTTGCAAAAGCTCCTGATGGTAAAGTAATTTTTATACCAAATGTTGTTCCAGGAGATGTTGTTGATATTCAAACTATGAAAAAAAGAAAAGCCTATTACGAAGGTGTAGCAACAACAATCCACAAATTTTCAGAACACAGAATAGAACCCGTTTGCGAACATTTTGGTGCATGTGGTGGCTGCAAATGGCAAAATATGAATTATGCTCAACAGCTGTTTTACAAAAATCAAGAAGTATTTAATAACTTAAAAAGAATCGGTAAAATTGAGTTGCCAGAATTTGAACCTATTTTAGGCTCAGAAAAACAATTGTTTTACCGTAATAAAATGGAATTTTCTTTTTCTAATGCTCGTTGGCTAACACCACAAGAAATTTCGAGCGGAGAAGAAATTGGAAAAGAAAATGCATTAGGTTTCCATATTCCAAGAATGTGGGATAAAATTCTTGACATTAAAAAATGTCATTTACAACAAGATCCTTCTAATGCCATAAGAAATGAAATTAGAGATTTTGCCAATGCAAATAAGTTATCATTTTTCAACCCAAGAGAACACGAAGGTTTATTGCGTACTTTAATGATTCGTACTTCTTCTATTGGAGAAATTATGGTAATGATTCAATTTTTTGAAAATAACAAAGAAAAAAGAGAATTGTTATTAAACCATTTAGCAACAACTTTTCCTGAAATTACTTCACTTCAATATGTTGTTAATAGCAAAGCAAACGACACTATTTATGACCAAGAAGTAGTTTTATTTAAAGGAAGAGATTATATTTTGGAAGAAATGGAAGGATTAAAATTTAGTATTAACGCTAAATCTTTCTATCAAACCAATTCAGACCAAGCTTTTGAATTGTATAAAATAACTAGAGATTATGCTGAGTTAACTGGCAATGAAGTAGTTTTTGATTTATATACAGGAACAGGAACAATTGCTCAATTCGTTTCAAAAAAAGCAAAAAAAGTTGTTGGTGTTGAGGCTGTGCCAGAAGCAATTGAAGATGCTAAATTAAATGCAGAACGCAACGATATTACTAATTGTGAGTTTTATGTTGGAGATATGAAAAATGTATTCAACGATGAATTTATTGCAATTCACGGGCAACCAGATGTAATTATCACTGATCCTCCAAGAGATGGAATGCATAAAGATGTAGTAGAAATGCTATTAAAAGTGGCTCCAAAACGCATTGTTTACGTTAGCTGTAATTCAGCAACACAAGCAAGAGATTTAGCCTTACTTGACGAAAAATATAAAGTTACAAAAGTACGTCCGGTAGATATGTTTCCACAAACACATCACGTAGAAAACGTAGTTCAATTAGAATTGAAATAAAATTCAAAAAGCCTCTAACCTCAAAGTTTAGAGGCTTTTTTATGATTTTGCAATTCCTTTTATCAAAAGCAATACTACTAGATACAAATCATTCCGAATGTTTTTAGTATTTTTGACTCCATATTATCGCATATGCGATTTCATTATTAATTATGAAGAAACTAATAGTACTAGCAGGTTTATTAACTTTTTCTACAATAGCATTTATCGCTTGTGAAAAAGATGATATTTGCGGCAAAGACGAAGATACTACGCCTAATTTTTTAATCGAATTTTATAATTACGAAGATCAAGAAGTGCCTAGAACAAATACGGTATCTGCTTATGCAGTGGGCAGAGAAAAAGATATTATTACAAATAATGGAAACAAACTTTCTTTACCTCTTCGATTAGATGAACAAGAAACTGCTTGGGTTTTGCAAACAAAGCTATCAAACGGACAAGAAATTGTAACTTTAAATGATACGCTTACTTTAAAATATAGAGTAAATACTTTTTA
>JASLED010000102.1 GCA_030151255.1 Flavobacterium sp. | reverse complement strand
GGGCAGAGAAAAAGATATTATTACAAATAATGGTAATAAACTTTCTTTACCTCTTCGATTAGATGAACAAGAAACTGCGTGGGTTTTACAAACAAAGCTATCAAACGGACAAGAAATTGTAACTTTAAACGATACGCTTACTTTAAAATATAGAGTAAATACTTTTTACTTAAACAAAGCATGTGGTTATGTTTCTACTTTTTCGTTAAATCAAGATGGAACCTCTCCTCTATTAAACGGAAAAAATAACATAACAAAAGGAAATTGGATACAATTATATATAACTGAAACAAACGAAATTACTACAGATGAGCACGCACATTTTAAAATCTATTATTAGCGGTTGTTTATTGTTATGCGCTTCAGTAGTATTTTCGCAAGATAAACCAGAAGTGCAAAAACAAGCAAAAACAGCAACCAATTTGCCAATGGTTTATCCACAACGTTACGGATTGCGCGTTGGTTTAGATTTGTTTAGAACTACTCGTGGCTTATATGATAAAACGTATAAAGGATTTGAAGTAACCGGAGATTATCGCCTTACCAAAAATATGTTTTTAGCTGCCGAATTAGGCCATGATAATATTACCAAAAACCATAGTACTTATGGCTTTACTACAAACGGAGAATATATTCGTCTTGGTATAAATTATAATTTATATCAAAACTGGATGGATAGAGAAGATCAAATTTATGTTGGAGCAAGATATGGTTTTTCAACTTTTTCGCAAACCTTAAATTGGTATAAACCTTATACTACAAATGAATACTTTGAAAATCTTCCGATTGATGCTAACAAAAAATACAGTGGATTATCTGCCCATTGGATAGAATTTGTTGCTGGAGTAAAAACAAGAGTATTCAATAATGTTTTTATGGGATTTAGTCTTCGATTGACGGGATTAATTACGCAAAAACAACCCGAAGATTTTGAGAATTTGTTTATTCCGGGATTTAATCAAAAATACAGCGGAGCTATTGGTGTTGGCTTTAACTACACAGTAAGTTACTTAATTCCTTTTTACAAATCGGATAAAAAAGCATTTAGAATTCCTCAAGAAACTACTGATAAATATGATATTGAAGGCAATAGAATTGAATCGGAAGATTTGAGAATTATTCAAGAAAATAAATCTAAAAGTTTATAAACTAAAAAAGGCTGATTTTTACAAATCAGCCTTTTTTAGTTTATGTTAACATACCTCCATCTACATTAATTACTTGTCCAG
The DNA here is from genome assembly GCA_030151255.1 of Flavobacterium sp. GTDB lineage: Bacteria > Bacteroidota > Bacteroidia > Flavobacteriales > Flavobacteriaceae > Flavobacterium. Next base: position 22,602 of record JASLED010000102.1, on the reverse strand, counting down.
AAATATAAGCAGACATATCAGAAGCTAAAAATACACAAGCATTTGCTACATCTTCCGGTGTTCCTCCGCGTTTCAAAGGAATAGCATCTGTCCATCCTTTTACAACATCTTGTGGTAATTTAGCTGTCATTTCAGTTTCAATAAACCCTGGAGCAATAACATTGCAACGAATATTTCTAGATCCTAATTCTAATGCTATTGATTTAGAAAAACCAATAACACCTGCTTTAGAAGCTGCATAGTTTGCTTGACCAGCATTACCTTTTACACCAACAACAGAACTCATATTAATAATAGATCCTTTTCTGTTTTTTAGCATTGTGCGTTGCACCGCTTTAGTCATGTTAAATACAGACTTTAAGTTTACATCGATAACAGTGTCAAAATCTTCTTCAGACATTCTCATCAACAAATTATCTTTGGTAATTCCAGCATTATTAATTAAAACATCAATATTTCCAAAATCTGCCAACACATCTGTTACCAATTGCTCAGCGGCTGCATATTCTGCTGCATTTGATTGATATCCTTTTGCAGTTACACCAAAAGCTTCAAGCTCTTGTACTAATTGATTTGCCGCTTCTACTGAAGAGCTGTATGTAAAAGCCACATTCGAACCTTGTTCAGCAAATGCTAAAGCTACCCCTCTACCAATTCCGCGTGTAGCTCCTGTAATAATAGCTGTTTTTCCGTCTAATAATTTCATTTATTTCTAAATTTAATTTTTATCAATGGGCAAATATAAACATTTTGTTATTTACCCAATACTTTTTACTTCAAAGCGCGCTCTTTTCTAAAAAAGATCATGAAAAAAAGCGTTATAACAAGAAGAAAAACAAAATAATATGAATGTTTTACCAATTCTATATAACCCAATTTTCCGTTAGTAAAACTTAATAAAATTAATATTTGAGCGCCGTAAGGTAATATGCCTTGAATAACACATGCAAAAATGTCTAACACTGAAGCTACATACGGACGATTTAATTTATATTCTGTTGCCACATCATTAGCCAAATTTCCTGCTACCAAAATAGCTACGGTATTATTTGCCATACACACTCCAATACTAGAAACCAAACCTGCTATACCAAATACAGCAGCTTTACTTGTTTTGATATATTTTTGCATTGAATTTAAAATCCATTGTATTCCTCCTTGGTCTTCAACCATTTTAGCTAATCCTCCAGTAAGCATCGAAAGAATAAAAATTTCTGTCATAGAGGTAAAACCTTGATAAACTTGATTTCCAAAACCAAATAAATCAAAATCAGCTTGTACCAAACCTATTATTCCGGCCGAAACAATTCCAATAAAAAGCGCTGTAAATACTTCGATTCCAATCAACGCCAAAACAATCGTTAATACATAAGGAATAGTTAACCAATAATTGTTTACTGGATCTAATTCTAAAGGCACAACAGAATCAGTGTTTTTCATAAAAAGTAAAGCAATAATGGTTAGAATAGCTGCGGGAAGTGCCAATTTAAAATTAGCCTTAAACTTGTCTTTCATATTACACCCCATAGTTTGTGTAGCTGTAATAGTTGTGTCTGAAATAATAGAAAGATTATCGCCAAACATAGCTCCCCCTAATAAAGCTCCTGCCAAAAATCCCATAGAAGTATTTGTTTTTTCTGCCAAACCAATAACAATGGGCCCCAATGCTACAATTGTACCAACAGATGTACCTATTGCCATAGATAAAAAACAAGAAATTACAAAAATACCCACAGCAAGATAATCAACAGCAATGTAAGACAAACCAATGTTTACAACAGCATCAACACCGCCAATTGTTTTTGTAACAGTGGCAAATGCACCTGCCAACAAGTAAATTAAACACATGGTAATAATCTTGCTATCTCCACAACCCGCAATAAGAGAATTAATTTTAGTATTTACTGCTGTTTTATAAAATAAAAAGAAAGCTATTACAATACCAGTACTTATAGCTATAGGTGCTGGCAAGGCGTAGAAGTCATCTAGCCAAATTCCGCTTCCTAAAAAAATTCCAACAAAAACGATAAAAGGAATTAAGGTATAAAATTTATTTTCCAACATATTATTTTTTTAACTTCTAAAAAAAAGAAATAATTTGCCTAAAAAGAAAATAAAACCATTGAGTAGATTGTGTTCAACATTGTTTCCTTTTACAGGCTTATCTATTTCAGCACCTTGCTTGTTGTTGCAGGTTGCTATTTTTCTATTTTTTTAGAAAAATTCATGATAATTAGATGCAAATGTACAAAAAATAGTGTATTAATAAAATTTTAAAGATTAATTTCTCTTTTCTATTAATTTCAGTACTTTTGCGCTGTAACAAAAAATTGTAAAAAAAATGAAAAAATTAGTATTGCTTGCTTCATTAGCAGTAGGATTATTCTCAGTAAGTACATTTGCTCAATCTGCGCCAAAAAACGCATTAGGATTGCGTTTTGGAGGTAACTCTGGATTAGGAACTGAAATTTCTTACCAAAGAGATTTATCAAAAAACAATCGTTTGGAATTAGATTTAGGATTCAGAAATAATAATGACTTTAATGCAACAAAGCTTACAGGTATTTACGAATGGGTTTGGAATATTGATGGTAACTTTAATTGGTATGCTGGCCCAGGTGTAGCAATTGGAACTTATTCTCATAAACACCATGATTCGGGTACATTTGCTTTAATTACAGGATCTGTTGGTATTGAGTATACTTTTGATATTCCTTTGCAATTAGCTTTAGATATTCGTCCAGAAATCTATTTAAACGACAGTTATAGAAATGGATTATATACAGATTTAGGTTTAGCTATTCGTTATAAATTCTAAGAATATAAAAAAAGGCAAGTGATTTTTACTTGCCTTTTTTTATAAATAATAACTAAATTGAATCATTTCTCTGTATTTATTTTTTAACGGATTAGGTTCTAAAATAAATTGATCTGTTTGTTGAAATGAAAATTTATTACAAAGCAAAATACTAGCTTCATTTTCTTTTTCTGCTGTATATAAAACAGATGTTGAAAGTTTATTTTCTTCAATTATTTGCAGCAATAATTTCATTATTTCTGTTCCAAAACCTTTATTTTGTTGGTTTTCTTTTATCCAAAGCCCTATTTCAATTGTTTCTTTATTTATATCATTAAGCGTACAACTTCCAATAAATTCATCTGTTTTGGTATGAAAAATCATTAACACTAAACAAGTGCCATATTCCATTTCTAAAATAGATTGTTTAATATATTCTTGTGTAAACAACGGATGAAAAAAGCTATCAATACTTAGGTATTTACCAACATTAGCTGTAAGATTTTTTTCCAATAAAGATTCGTCACCTTTTTTTATCATCCTAAAAGTTAATTGATCAGACAGCCAAATGGTTTCATTTTGAAAAACAACTCTTTTTTGTGGTATCAACATATTTATAATTGTTTTTACCTCTTGACTTAATCCTCGAATGATTAAACTCTCCGAAGAAAATTGCTGTAGTTTTGGACTAAATAATTGATAAAATTCTACGGTATAATTCCATAAACAAAAAATATAATCTTTACGCTTACTTACTTCTTGCTGTTGTGCTATTAACTTTAAGTATTCTTCTAACGAAAAACAATCATTTACTTGCCAAGTTCTAAAAACAGTCCATAATTTACCTAATTGCTTACCTATAATTAGTAAAATTCTTAGATAAACTTCTTGATCTAATTCTATTGTAGCCTTAGCAAAAACTTTGTTTAAATGTGATAAACAAAGTGTTGAAATAATATTCATTTCTTGTTGTTGCTCTAAATATACAGCAATAGTAGGCCAATTGGCTTGAGCTATTTTATCAGACAACAACCAATTTGAAATTTCCAATTCTTCTTCTGACAGAAAAGGATATGTTTTTATAATTTCCCAATCTACTTCTATCATAATCTGTTTGATATGTTTAAAAAAATAAAGTTCAATTTAACGATGATTAAATTGAACTTTGTATATTCTTATTCTTTATTTGAATTATTTTTTCTGTATTGAAGCATATTTAATATTTTTTCTTCGCTTATATTTCTCACAAAACTACTATTGTAAATATATCCGAGTTTTTCTGCAATATTAATACTTGCCTTATTGTTCTGTTCTACATTATAAATTAAATATTCTACCGAAAGGTTATCAAAAACAAATTGCTCTAATGCTTTAATAATTTCAACGCCATAACCTTTTCCGCTCGCACTCTCTTTTAGCCAAATACCTAATGAAATAGATTCATCACAAATATCATGAATTCCGCAACATCCAATAAATTTGCCTGAATTTATATCTGTTGCAACTAAAGTAATATCTTTTCCTAGTTCTAATTGATTTAAACTATAATCGATAAAACCTTGTGTATCTTCTAATTTATGAGTAGGAATAAAAGGCAAAAATTTAGCAACAGTATCGGTTAATTCTCTAAAAATATCTTCCTTATAATTTTCGTTTACTATAACAAATTTCAAACGCTCGCTTGTAAAAGTAATTGAAGTATCTAATTTCATATTTTATTTATTAAGATTAGCAGTTACATTTTTTTAAATCGCAACTAAACCGCAAAGATAACTTATTATAAAAAATGACATTATAATTTCAGGATTTTTCTAGTAAACTTACCTAATTGAATTACTTTTAAACGAAAGTATTGTACATTGAAAAAAAATACATTTATAGATTACTCATTATTAATCAAATAGAATTTTATTTAAAAATAACTGATATTTTAGGTTGAAATAATTTGCAAGAAATAAAAACTAATGCTATGTTTGCATCAGTAAAAACAAAGGGTTACCGATGTTTTTAAGGAGAGGTGCCGGAGTGGTAACGGAGCAGATTGCTAATCTGTCGACTGGTAACGGTCGCCAGGGTTCGAGTCCCTGTCTCTCCGCTTATTCGGGGTGTAGCGTAGCCCGGTCATCGCGCCTGGTTTGGGACCAGGAGGTCGCAGGTTCGAATCCTGCCACCCCGACTTGACGGGACAAAGTAGAAAAATCTATTTTTGTCCCGTTTTTTATTACTCCTAACTCTTTATTAATCAGATTAATACATTGGATAAAATTGTTCTTCCGAGCGGTTCGAACTCCTGACTTTTCAAAACGCATTTTTTCGGGGAAAATCGAACCAATTTCATTTCTGACTTCTAATAAGCTTCCTGTTTCAAGATTATGGTTGATTTCGATAATCTTCTCCAAGCCACGTTCTATCAGCGTTTTTATATCGTTTACGTCGTTATTGAGTGTTCTCAATTGTGATTCGAACACGGCAATCTTCTTATTGTATACGGTTTTTATTTCGCGATAATCTTCGGCATCGATTTGTCTTGTTGCTAAAAGCTCTCTCATGTGCGAAAGTCTATCTTCATAATCTTTTATCTGAACAAGAAATTCATTCTGTTCTAAACGTAATTGATCCATTTGCTTCAAATATTCATTGCAAAGAATCTCATGATATAATGATTTGTCTTCAATTTTTGGAATAGACTTCATTAAATCATCCTTGATTGCATCATTAACCTTTTCCGCATTTACTCGGTGCTTACATCCATCGACACAATGGTAATAAGCGTAATATCGATTTCTGCCTTTCGATTTACTCCCTGTTAGTAGTTTTTCGCAATCAGGACAGATTAGAAAACCTCTCATTGGAAATTCATCAAGGGTTTTGATTTTGGGACGGTAGTTTCTACCTCTTCCATCAAGTCTTTCCTGAACTTCATAATAAAGTACTTCGGAAATTATAGCTTCGTGTTGACCTTTAACAAATTTGCTTTCCTCATCCTTAAATTGCGGAACGAAAATTTTACCACAGTATAGCGGATTCCGAATTACCTGCCAAAATGCATTCTTACTACATTTAAGCCCTTTTTCCCTTGCCCTTTTCCAAATCTGTTCTGTGTTAAAAATGCCTTTTGCTATTTCTTCAAAACTCCAACGGATAATGCCTGCATCGGGTTCTTTTGGAGCGATGTATTTTTTACCGTTTTCTTCTGTTTTGTTTACATAAGCAACCGGAGCCAATCCCATATAACGACCTTCTTTCTTTGCACGTCGCATTCCGTAGAATACATTCAAAGCTCTACGGTCATTTTCTACTTCGGGTGCAGCAAGATAAAACGCCAACATCATTTTATTCTCAGGAATGGATAAATCTAAAGGCTGTTCGATTGCTTGTGGTTCTGCACCAAATCCTCTAAGAACATTTATCATTTGGTAGGCATCGCCAGCATTTCGACTAAAGCGATCCCATTTTGTAAACAATATCAGATTAGGTGAATTTTTCTTTTTCTTTAAGTTTTGGATTAACTCTTTCCAACGTGGACGATTGAAGGATTTGGCGGAGTGATCTTCGTAAATCACATTTCGGATTTCAATATTATGCCCAACACAATATTTCCTCAACATTTCCTCTTGATTTCGTTGCGAATACCCTTTGTCCGCCTGCTCGTCCGTACTTACTCGAATATATAAATCTGCTAAATTTCCCATATCAACCATCTAATTTTAATGTGAAAAGCCAGTAGATTTTAGTGCATCAAAAACTTTGTCTGCTTTTGGCTTTCATTGGCACTAATTTACTGATTTTATTTGACGATATCGGCTAATTTAACAGTAAACATTCTATTAAACAGTGAGTTAGAAATTGTAATTAAATAAAAAACGCTCCTTAAAAAAAGAACGTTTTATTTGTATTTATGAGTTTATTTTAGGTTTAGTTTTCAGTTTTGTACTGATATATGAATTGTAGCACATCGTTTAATTTTGTGTTTTGTATTAAGGTCCCATAAAATAGAAGTTTCTCTGGGTATAAAATCTGAATTAAAGATCGTTTATCTTCAATTTCTCCTTTTTTAAATACTTGATCCAATGTCATCAACTTATTCAAATCCTGTTTTAGTAAATTTTCAATCGATGGCATACTGCCGTTAAGAATTTCGTACTTTTCTTTCAACTCTTTTAGCGTAGTATTATATTGGCTTTTTATTTCTATATAATCTTCCGGATCAATTTTTTGTGTTGCTAATAAATTACGAATATGAGATAATCTGCTGTCGTAATCTTTGAGCTGATGCGAAAGCTGTCTTTTCGTAATCTGATGACTATGTGTGAGCTCATAATAAGTTTCCGCTATTATCTCCCTATAGATTGTTAGCATTTCTGTTTTAGGCGCAAATTTTCTTAATTCATCTTCGAATATTTGGTCTAATTTTTCAACACTGATGCGATAAGAGCAGCCTTTTCTACAATGATAATAGCTGTAGTATTTTGTTCTTCCTTTTGATTTACTTGCTGTTAGTTGGTTTCGACAAATTGGACACACCAAAAATCCCCTTAAAATAAAATCCTCTCTCGTTTGAATTTTAGTACGATACAATCTACTTCTTACGTCTATTACTTCTTGGACATTTTCAAACAACTCTTCCGAAATAATCGCTCGATGTTGCCCTTGTACAAAACGACTTTCTTCATCTTTATATTTCGGTAAAAATATCTTACCACAATACAAAGGATTACGAATTAACTGCCAAAAGGCGTTTTTACTACACTTTAGCCCTTTCTCTTTTGCCTTTTTCCAAATCTGTTCCGTACTAAAAGTTCCTTTTGCTAATTCTTCAAATGCCCAAATTAAAATTGTAGCATCAGGTTCTTCTGGCTCAATATATTTCTTCCCCAATTCATCAATTTTATTTTTATATCCAACGGGAGCAAGCCCCATATAACGCCCTTCTTTTTTGGCTCTTCTCATTCCAAAAAATACATTTAATGCACGACGGTCGTTTTCTACTTCGGGTGCAGCAAGGTAAAAAGCCAACATCATTTTATTTTCAGGAATTGATAAATCAAGCGGCTGTTCTATGGCTTGGGGTTCGACGCCTAGATCACGCAATATATTTATCATTTGATAAGCATCTCCTGCGTTTCGACTAAAGCGATCCCATTTTGTAAATAGAACGAGATTTGATTTATGGCAATGTTTTTTTAGTGAAGAAAGCAGCTTTTTCCATTCGGGTCTGTTGAATGATTTTGCGGAATGATCTTCATAAATTACGTTTCTGATTTCAATAAAATGATTGGTACAGTATTTCTTCAACATTTCCTCTTGGTTACGCTGCGAATAGCCTTTATCGGCTTGTTCATCCGTACTCACACGTATATAAAGATCTGCTATATTTGTTCCGTTACTCTTCATTGTTTTCCAAATATTTTCTCACCGTTATTTTTGCGATTCTTTTCAAGAATAGAATTATCTGTACCGCATCTTCTACACCCAGTTTCACATTTTCCCGTTCTAATATTTTGACTATTATCGCTGGGGTAATTCCTGTATTATGTGATTTATCCCTCATAATATATTCTATCTAATCATTACTGAATCCGAAAATTAGCTCCGAATCTTTGAGATTGACAGAATATTGAAGTGCATGGCTTTGAAAGGTAGTATTTGACTTTGTTTTTAATCAAACAACTGTAGTTCAGTTTTTTATAACCATCTTTTTTATAGCAAAAGCACATTTACCTTCCCTCCATTTCCTCTGCTGTAAATAAACTTTTTGGCTACTTTTGGGAACAAAGATTTTAAAACTGTGAAGGCTTTCTAATTACCTTTATCACTCTTTTAAAATCCCTGTTCAGTGGCTTTCATAGCCACATAATTAAAAATGTTTGAGAGCAGAACTACATGATTCTGCTTTTTTATAAACACATCTTTTATAGCCAAAAGCACATTTACCTTCCCCTCCATTTCCACTGCTGTAAATAAGCTTTTCGGCCACTTTTTGAAACAGGGATTTTAAAACCCCTGTTTAGCAGGCTTTCATAGCCTGTTTTTATTTCCACTAAAAAACGAAAACATTTCCCATATAAGAACAAACAGGGCGAACGAGTAGAACAAATAATCTATTTCGATTGTGCTTTCTGGATAACCGCAAACGTGGCAAAGCTACTGACTAAAGGCACTTTGGTAGAACTCACAGGACGAGTAAGTCCGAGAGCCTGGGTAAGCAAAGAAGGAGAACCAAAAGCAGGTTTAAATTTACACACCTCACAAATCAAATTATACGGAGGTAACAAGAGAGCAGAAACTACACAAGCTACTGCACTATTGGAAAGCAGCGGAGGAAACCGAAGACGACTTACCATTCTAAAAGGTACAATCAATCATTTTTAAATATCAAAATTTTAACATCATGGTACACAACATAAATGACAACGAGAGAACAGGACGTTATTTATTTTTTAGAGTTCAGCAAAAAGCATGACACGCTTTAGGGCAAATCGTGGAACAATATCCAAGAAGTGCAGAAGCAATTAAGCACGCAGCATTGGATTATGAAGTCGTAAAATCGTCACTATTTACCAAAGTTTCGAGGATTATCGACCTCTGCAACATGTGACATTTCAGGGATAAAAGCATCCGATTTTCTCAAACGCTCTACCAAAAATTGTTCCTTATGGTCGCTTAATTCCTCACGTTCAAAAGCATTTTTAATCAATTTAAAAACGCTTTCAAAATCTGTTTCTACTTCCTTTCTTATGGTAATATTTATAATTGTAAAAATATGAAAACCTGTCCGTCAGACAGGTTTTAAACGTTAATCTTGATTATTAAACTGAAAACTTATCTGTTTTTCGTTTCCAAAACTGTCAGAAATCCAAACGTCAAAGGATTGTGATACCGTAGAAGTTGAGGTGTAATACAGTCTAAACTGTTCCTTTTCCAATTGGTACAAATCGTTTGGTAGATACGGTGGATCATCGTAATATCGTAAAGTTCCCGTTCCGTCAAATTGAAAATAGCGGAGGTAATACTGCGTATTTTGATAGTTTCCGCTACGTTGTATTGTTATTCTGATTTCAACGGTTTGTCCCTTGGTAATTTCTTTTGGGACAGGCATTACATTGACCTCGAATGGAAAATCGTTTTGTATTTCAAGCTCGTCGTCTTTGCTACAAGATACCAGCGAAACAGACGCTGTCAGGATTGCCAAGAATAGTATCGGCAACAATCCCTTTCTGAATTTATTAAATCTTTTCATCGTTTTACTTTTTAAAAATTAAACCTTAATCCCAATCCTGCGGACGGTCGGAACTGTCGCAAATCCGTTCCCCAAAAGATCTTTGTTCGTCCTTGCAGAACGAGTACAAAATGGTCGGACAGATACGTTTCAAAAGTCAATCGACCGCCAACTCCATAGATAAAATTATCTTGGCTGACTATTTTCGCTCCATCAAATAAATTTGTTTCGCCGCGATTGATGCTCTCGTAACCAACTACACCTGTTATTCCTGCGTTTAACGTGATATTCTTACGATTATCACCTAACAGAAAAAAGCTGTAACCGCCCACGACCGTATAGGTTTCATACGGAATCTGGAACGATTTGTATTCCTGATATTGGTGCGTATATTCCAGCGCCCAAATTTGATAATTGCCATTTTTTCCGTTCAAGGTCATTCCTAAATTGATGTAATAATCGTTTCTGATTTTATCATTAGATAAAACTCCCGAACTCAATTCCAATCCTTTTTGTTTGGGCAACATTCGTTGTGCTTGCGCCACTGTAACAATCACCAAAAGGAGCATCACGGCATAGATATACTTGTTCATATTCTTCATTTTAAGGTTAAAATTTCAAGTGCATATCGTTAATGAACTGGGCGTTGATTAAATCCGAGTTTTCCACTTGCAGCGTTTGTTGTCGTCCACCGTTTTTCTCAAAGATTTCAATCAATAAGACTTTGTCATCGGCAATGGTAAATTGGTCTAACAGAAAGACGTTTTGCTCTGTGGATTTACCAAAAATCAATTGTTCCGTTGGTTTGTAAGTTCTTAATGGAGTTAAAGAACGTTCTTGAATCACAGTGCGCTTGGCGACTTTTTTATCGACAATTTTGAAATTGATAAAATCAACGTTGAACGGCACATTACTTTTGTTTTTCAGTTCCGTATGGAAATAATATTTGCCGTTGTGAATGTAAATTCCTTTCAGTAAATACTGAATACCGAAACTTTTTGCCCCGATATGCTTGACAATTCTTTTGTCTTTCTTGTAAATGGTTTCCAAAAGCAAACCTGCCAAAGACGGCGAACTGTTGCCCAATTCTTCAAAAAGCACATCGTTTCCATTGGACTTATCTACTGCTTTCTGCATCGTCAACAAATCATAGCTCAACACATCGGGATAACTGCTGTAAAATACATTGAAAGAGTAAAAACGTCCATCATTGGTAATGACCGAAAAGTTGGTTTCGGTTTCAAAATCCCGAACTGCTGCTTTAACACGCAATACGTTTTCCGCATCTTCGGTTTTTCCTGCAATCAGAAATTCACTTCCCAAATCCACGTATCGTATAGCTGTCGGGAAAATTAAATGTGAGGTTTTATCGTAAGTAACTTCCATTTGATAAGGTTCGATTTTGCCCAATTCAAACGGAGTTTTAGTATTGGCACTATCCTGTGCAAACGAGGTTCCGGCAAAGCCGATAGTCAGGGCAACCGCCCAAAAGGTTTTAAAAATATTTTTCATTTGTTTAAATTTTAAGTTCTACAATTACTGTTTTGATACCAGAAATACCTGATGACCTGCCTTTAGCGTAACTTTTGGTGTGCGGACTTTCTTGGCAAAATAGCCCGAAATTCCTTGCACCACGCCACGACTCAAATCAGCCGCCATTTGTTGTCCTGCACTTTGCGTCATCATGATCGATGTTCCTGAAGATTGACTCATATTACCTGCCATTTCGGTCAAGGCATTCATTTCGGGCGAATACGGAACGTACAAACCTTGCTGACCGTCCAAATCGTAAATGGCAATATCAACAGTAATGATATTGCCCTCCAATTCGATGGAGGTAATTTTGAGCTGTAAACGTCCGCCTTGAAATTTGGCGTTTGCCGTTACGATTGTTCCTTGCGGAATGGTGCGAACAGGCGTTTTTGCAGGTTCTAACAACCGCAATCTTACACCTGTTTCACCAACTACCGTTTGTGCATCGTGTACACAAGCTTTGATGCTGTTTTTCGGTTGGATTACTTGCTCCGAAGTACCTGCGGTATAAAAACCACGATTTCGGTTTTCGTTGATATTCTCCAAAAACTCGCTATCTGAAGGCTCACGATACAAAGCTGAAATGGTGTTTTTTCTTGCCGAAGTAACACCTACAAAATGTTCTTTTTGATTTGCAGTTATTGCATTATTTGTAGGGATATTCTGTTCTATTGGGCTTGCATTTGTGTTTGAAGGAAGATACTTCGCCGCCATTTCGTAAGACTTTTCCATCAATGCCAATTGATCATTGACAGAAGTCACGGGCGGAATGTCTTTTTCCGACAACTGATCTTTGAGTTCCTCAATCTGTTTGCGTAATTCCCTTGTTTCTGCATAGTCGTCCTGATAGAAATTATCCAACGAACTTTGCATATTGCGATAGCTGTTCAAGGCTGGATTTCCGCTGTACTTTTGTGAACTTCTACCAACATAATCCGACGGTTCTTCTTCAGTAAATTCATCTACCGAATTTACTTTTTCGTCTGTATTCCAATAATCTGAAAGCGTCGCCAAAGCATTGCGTTTCTCTTGCTCTTTTTGTTCGAGTATTTCCATTTCGTAAGCCTTACCTTTGTTATCGGGCAATCCAGCTCCTGTTGCTTGTGGAACAGCATCGTTCAATCCGATGTTTTCGAGTTCCTTTTTGTCTTCGGATGGTTTGAAGATTAAATACATACAACCCAGAAAAACAACCGCCATCAATCCAAAAATCAAAGGCTTTTTGAATTTATCCATTTTATTTTCTGTACCATTTTGCAGTACATCAGCGGTTTCTTTCGGATTAACTTCCGTTATCCGAACAACCGACTTTTTGTTCTCATTTTCCATACAATTGCTTGTTTAAAATTGTTAATGTGTCCTGCAAGCTTGCAGGCTTTACGTTCTTTTTAAGGACAGGATTTTCGATATGCTCGATACTCATTTTGCTTTCCGAACGTCCAACTTCGTAGCATACTTTAGCAATTACTCCTACGGTCAAAAGCAAGTAGAATACAAAGAAATACAGTGTGTACAGGTGTTGTTTGTGTATCGGCAAGGAAAGCCAGCGTTTGTCTAAATGATCTAAATATTGATTGATATTTTCTCTTAGTTTTTTCATATTCTAAAACCTTGTTTTGATTGCGTAATCTGCTTCGTGTGTTTCTCCATTAATTGATAAAGAACTTCTTTTACAGTCGGAACCGTTGCCGTGGTGTTGTCCTTAAATTCAAGTCTTTTCAATAAATAAATGACTATATCGGTCTCTTCTTTCAACCTCCATTCTGTTAATTTCAAAAAGGTTGTTTTACATTTTAAATACATCACGCAATCCGTATAAGGGTTGTGTGTGTCGCTCCATTCGATATATGTCCTTATTGGTATCGTTTCTTCGAATTGGGAAATACCACGTTCTTTTTCGCTGGCTTCCAAAAATCTACTTATGCTTTTTCCTAATTTGTCAGGATAAGCTTCCTTAGTTACGAAAGACCTTGTATAGCCCTTACGCTCTGAGGTTTTTACAAATGTTTCTAAGTCTAATACGCTCATAGTCTTAATTTTTAGCGTTCGATAACTTCAATATCCTTGTTCTCTACCACTGCAAATTTTTCGATATTGAATCCCTGTGGATTATTGTCTGAACGAACCGAGTTCACGAGAAAACAAGATGTAATCAGATTACGGCGGGTTACGTTGCTCGATCGAATGATGAATTGCTTGGCATAGGTTTTTACCGAATACGGATAATGGTCAAAATTGCAAACGACACTATCCACCTCAATGCGTTGCTGTACGTTCCCTGAGATAATTCGGGAGTAATAACCTTTCTCCGACAAATCTTTGTAATAGTTAAAAGCTGACTTGTCGGCAAGATTGAATGCTCGGCTCATATTGCTCTCAATCGCATTCTTGTCGGGAGCAAGTGTAAAAAACAGTTCGTGAAATCTCCGAACGTGTTCCCTGGCTTCCACAGGTCGGTTGATATTTGCGTCTTGTGAGAGTGCCAGCATCAAGGATTTTCCGTTGTCTAACACGTATATTTTTTGTCGTTGTTCCTCCGCAAAGGCGTAGGATTTCCACAAAGCAAATCCTACAATTCCGATGCAGAGAACGGCAAAGACAATCGCATACAGCCGAATTTGTTTAAAGCTGTTTTCAATATTTCTTAGCGTTTTAAATTCCATTTCTCAATTGATTTATTCGTTTTACATTATTTTTTGAGTAATTGTCCTCCAATATTTCCTGCTGCTGCACCAGCTCCACCACTGGCAATATTTCCTGCTTTCATAGCCGCTTGATTGACATTTCGGGTAAAGTTTCCTGCTCCACCAGCCTGAATAATCCACCCCGTAACAGTCGGAATAGTGAAGTATCCAACAATCCCGATAATCATAAATATGATGTAAACTGTATTTCCGGTATCGGGTATATAGGTTGGATCGGCAAGCAAAGCGATGTCTTTTTCGATAATCAAGGTTTGGATTTTGGCAAGCATGGAACTGAATAAATCAGCAACAGGCAACCACAAATACACACTCACATATCGGGTCAGCCATTGCGTAAGTGTGGTCTGAAAACCATCCCATACGGAAATCGCAAAGGCTATCGGCCCGAGTATGGAGAGGACGATTAGGAAAAACGTTCGTATCGTATCGACGACTAATGCGGCTGCTTGAAAGAGAATTTCCAACAGATTGCGAAACCAATTTTTAAAATATTGTCCCAAATCATACATTCCCCTTTCAATATACATTCCCGACATTGTGACTAAATCAGAAGGCGACCAACCCAATTCTTCGAGCTTTTTGTCAAAAACTTCATCTGATACCATATAGGCTGTTTCAGGATTTCGGAGCATGGCTTCTCGTTCCAACAAATCTTTTTTAGCTTGCAGTTCATTCAAGTCAAGCACTTGATTTTCGAGTATGGCGTGTGTTCCCTGCACAACCGGACTTAAAATGGTATTAATCGTTCCTAAGACCATCGTCGGAAAAAACATAATGCACAAACCCAAAGCAAACGGTCGCAAGAGCGGATACATATCAATTGGTTCGGCTCTGCTGAGTGCCTGCCATACCTTTATGGCGACATAGAACAAAGCGCCCAAGCCAGCCACGCCTTTTGCCACAGCCGCCATATCCAAGGACAAGGGAATCATTTCATCGTATAAGGTGCGTAGGACTTCGTGCAGATTTTGAAATTCCATAACTACCAGTATTTTTGGTCAGACGTTCCGTACAAATCCAGCACACGTTTGGTGTTGTTCTGCTTTTTAGCTCTCAGAATGCTCACTGAAATATTTTTGTTGGTGTAGTATCTGACAAGGCTGTGGTATTCCTTCACTTCTTTATATACACGGTCGATAATATCCATTCGCTCTTTGTCGTTCAATGACAAACTGGAAGAGGTTATAATCTGCTTGAGTTCTTTTAACAGTTCAGTGCTTTCATTGAGCAATGCTGAATAACCGTTGGCGATTGCCGTTAATTCCTGCGGAGAAAAGTTGGGGTCATTTAGCATTTTGCCAAAATTCTGAACATACATTTCCGACACATCACCAACAAGCAAAACGGTTTGTTGCACTTTTCGAGCATCTTTCACAAGGTTGTTGACCGCTTGAAGTTTGTCGTAATATTCCTTGCCTTGTTTGTACACTTTTTCAACTTCTTTGAAGTTTTTTACGACATTACTTACAGTGGAAGAAGTCTGTACGATTTCGTTGGCACTGTTTACAATTCCCGATGCCAGATTGGTCGGATCGGTAACTACCCATTGCGCTTTTGCGGACGGTGCAACAGTAAGCATGAGTGCCGTACACACCATTAAAAATAGCTGTTTCATTTTCTTAAAATTTTGATTGTTATTACTTATTGATTTGCGTTTTCACGCCTTTGCATGGCGATATGCTTGATAGCGAGTTCGACGTTGCCATCTCTTTCGGAAGCTAATTGCATCACTTCCATTTTTTCGGTTTCTTCGGTTGTGTAGGCGAGATATTCTTCGAGCGATACTTCTGTGGCATAAACGGCGGAGTGTGTTCCGCCTAAACCAATCCAAACCTCCTTGTACAATCGGTTGGCATCGTTATTCATATTGATAGATAAAACCTGTGCTTTTTCCTTATCAGTTAGACCCAACATCGTCTGTATATCGTCAAACTTGTTCATGTACTTGCGCTGATCTAGGAGGATTTTGCAATCGGAATTGTTGATGATACTTTCCTTGACAATCGGAGATTGAATAATATCATCGACTTCTTGGGTTACGACAATAGCTTCTCCAAAAAATTTTCTAACGGTTTTAAAAAGGTACTTTATATATTCTGCCATACCTTCTTTCGCAATGGCTTTCCAGGCTTCTTCAATTAAAATGAGCTTTCGAATACCTTTTAACCGCCTCATCTTATTGATAAAAACCTCCATAATAATGATGGTTACAATGGGGAAAAGAATCTTGTGATCCTTTATTGCATCAATTTCAAAAACAATAAATCGTTTCGACAACAAGTCTAATTGCTTGTCTGAATTGAGCAGATAATCGTATTCGCCACCTTTGTAATACGGTTCTAAAACATTGAGAAAACCAGCAACATCGAAGTCTTTTTCACGGACTTGTTTTTCCTCCAATACCTTGCGGTAATCGCCTTTCACATATTCATAAAAACCGTTGAACGACGGAGAAATACTTTCATTTTTGATTCGTTCGATATAACCCGAAACTGCATTGGACAGTGCTACTTCTTCCGAACGGGTCGGTGCTTCGTCATCACGTTTCCATAAAGTCAAAATCAAGGTTTTGACACTTTCTCGTTTTTCAATGTCGAATACGCCATCGTCCGTATAAAAAGGATTGAAAGCAATCGGATTATCTTCGGTATAGGTGAAATAAACACCGTCTTCGCCTTTGGTTTTTCCTTTGATGAGTTCACACAATCCCTGATAGGAATTTCCGGTATCAACCAGCAAAACATGTGCACCTTGCTCGTAATACTGACGTACCATGTGATTGGTGAAAAAGGATTTTCCCGAACCCGAAGGTCCTAAAATGAATTTGTTCCGATTCGTAATAATGCCTCGTTTCATTGGCAAATCCGATATGTCCAGATTGATCGGTTTCCCAGTTAATCGGTCAGCCATCTTGATTCCAAATAGCGATGGCGAATTGTTGTAATTGGTTTCTTCCGTGAAAAAACACAAGGCTGGTTCGATGAACGTATAAAAACTTTCTTCACTCGGAAAATCACCGCTATTGCCCGGCATTCCTGCCCAATACAGCGTGGCAACATCCGTTGTGTTGTGCCGTGGTTTGCATTCCATGAGTGTCAAAGCACTACCGCAATCGTTTTTCAACTTCTTGAGTTCCGTAGGATCTTCCGACCAAGCCATCACATTGAAATGCGCCCGAATGGAAGAAAGACCGAACGAATGTGCTTCGTTCAGATACTTTTCAATCCACTCTTTGTTGATTTGATTCGCTCTTGAATATCGAGCCAGCGAGTGCATATTTCGGGCAGATTTTTCAAATCGCTGCAAGTTTTCTTCGCTGTTATCCAAAAACAGATACTGATTGTAAATGTGATTGCAGTTCAACAACAATCCCACAGGAGCAGCAAAGGACAAACGGCAATCGCTTCGGTCGGTGGACAGTTTTTCAAATCGGGTATCTGCCGAAACAGTTGCAGGCAAATCGTCCGTATCGGATAAGGTGTGCAAAGACAACCTTTTATTTCCGATACGCACTTCTTCAGAACCTAAAGCGATGTCTTGTAAAGCCGTTCCGCTTTCTCTCGATAAGGTCAGATATTGTTCCAACAAACCTTGTTTTTCTTCTGTTCCGACAATGTCGTCCTCACTCAAACGGCGTAAATGGATGAGTCCACTATCGTTTACAATCCGCTCGAATTGCGCCACCGCTTCCATAAATCGATGGATAGCTTCCTTGTTGATTTCCTTCGGAATAAGTGTTCCCTTGCAAAGCGATGAAAAATTGCTCTGCATGCGCATTCTGCTCTTGGTCGTTTTGGTCAGAAACAGATAGCAATAGTGATTCAAAAACGGTCGCTCGTTGAAATGGCGTTGATAGCTTTTGGATAGAAAACTTTGGTCTTCTTCGGTCAAATTAGGTTGATAATTTTCTTTGATGTACCAATCCTGTTTGTGAACGATTGTAAAATCAGGCAAAGTCTTGATTGCCTTGTGCCAAGCAGAATGAATGGCTTCGTACTCCGCTGAAGCTACGGTAAATAGTTCGGGCAATCGCACCTCAAAACAAGCGGTAATGTCTGCGTCTTTGGAAAGAATGCAGTTGTTTTCGACTGCCAAAAGTGGAAATTTGTTTTCCAACGTGGCGGTTTTGGCTACATTTTTCATACGGCTTTGGATTTAGACGTGAATTTTAAATAGCGGTACACAGGTTTGCGACAAATGATGTATTTCGGATGTTTTTTTCGGGCACCGATTTTCATCAATCCGTGTTCGCCATGTTTTTTGTTCAGTGAAAAGGTTTGCCATACGATGAGTGAAGCACCGCCAATTCCAAGAAACAGACAGATGTAATTGCTTACACCAGACATATACAGGATCATCACGAAGATGAGCGTACCGAGCAAACCACCTGCAAAAATGAACAGATACTGTGCTTTCAAACCTTTGAATTCCACCGTCCTGCCAATACCTTTGTTAATGTTGTAAGTATTCATAGGGCATTGGTTTTACAAAAAGAAGGAACGCAGGATCGTAGCGGCTACTATCAAAAAGATACACGCACCAAACCACGAAGCCGCCGTTTTGCTGGTGTCAGGATCTCCCGAACTGAATTTGTTGTACACCTTAACACCACCAATCAATCCAACGACTGCACCAATCGCATAAATTAATTGAGTAGCCGGATCGAAATAAGAGGTTACCATTTGAGTCGCTTCGGTAATACCGGCTGCACCATTTCCTTGAGCAAATGCACCCATTGCCGATAGCATGACCATAGCCGTCAGCATCATTTTGTTTCTTTGTTTTTCCATAATTGAAATACATTAATTTGTTATCCTTAACCCACACCTTGTGGGCTTTCGGAACAAATGTCTTATGGAATTGAGCTGGGTTTAGAAAAGTGGAAGTTGATGGAAGAGTTTGGCGGGAAGTGGCTTTGTATAGGTAATCATAAGTATATAAAAACACCAAACAGTCAAATGTTTTGTGTTTTGAAAATTAAATTATTTGAAATGATCGTTCGATCACAATGCTAAAATAGGAATGGAGTAATGAAAATCTATGAGCTTTGTATTAGGATTTGTGTAAATTAACTGATTAAGGGAATAAATCCTTGTACAAAGCTAAAGTATTCTATTCATTAATTTTGTACATTTACGAGTTTTAATACTTTACTCTTTTTTAAGTAAGAGCAGAGGTTTGAAGTTATTTAGTAACCGCTAAAATTTCTCTATTAAGAATATGACTAGTATAAAAGAAGTTTTTGAAAATAAATTAAAGATTGATTCTAAAACAGTTTCAATAGATTCTTTATTCAACAATGAAGATAAATTAAAAAACACTAACTATAAGCCTTTTTATCAAAGAAACTATGTTTGGGATGATGAAAAAGCTACTTATTTCATAGAGAGTATCTTATTAGGGACAGAGATTCCTCCATTAATTTATTTTAGAAACATTTCAAAAGTAGAAATTATTGACGGTAGACAAAGGTATCAAACAATTCTTAGGTTTATCAACAATGATTTTAAATTAAAAAGAAGTGGATTGAAAAAACTTTCTAACAAAGATTTTATAGGAAAGAACTTTGAGTCCCTTGATAAGAAATACAAAGACTTAATTTGGGATACTAAACTTAGAGTAATTGAATTTAGTTTTAATACAAAAGATGGTATTACCGAGGTTATTGAAGATAATGTAAAAAAAGAGATTTTTAAAAGATATAATTCAGGTATTACTCCTTTAAAAGCAAATGAAGTAGACAAAGCAGAGTTCCTTTATGATGATTTGAATCAATATTTGAAAAATGAAATTATAAGCGATAAAAGAATTTTTGAAACATTACAGTCTTTATTTCATTTTGAGAAGTTTAATGAAGTAGTCTTATTGAAAAAAATAAGAGAATTATTAGTAATAGATTACATTCCTATAAAGTATTATTCTATAAAAAAGAGTAATGTCATAAATCAGTTTTATGAATATTTATATGACGATATTGAAGCTATAGATTTGGAAGAATTACGAAATGTTTTTATTACAAAAATCAATATTCTTGAAAGTATTTATAAAAAAATAAAAAATAATGATGAATATAACCGATTGATTTCCGAATGTCTTTTTTGGGCACTATCAATTTTTTATAAAGAGAATAACCATTTAAATATTTCTAAAGCTGATATACAAAAAATTGTAAATTACATTGATGAAAATATAGAAAATTACAAAATGGATAGGAGTTCCTTCGCTATTCATATAAAAAATCGTTATGAAAATATTTCCAAGATTTTTCAAACGCTATATAATATTAATTTTAATGTTTATTTAAAAGACTCTATTGATTTCAACAATCAATTAAACAAAATAAATAACACTCAAGATAATACAGGAGTTATAAGCTTTGAAGATTTAAGAATTAATAAACCTGAACCTTCCTCTATATCCATTGACGACATTATTAGGTCAATGAAAAGACAGAAGTTTATAATTAGACCACAATATCAAAGAAATGAAGTTATTGATAAAATGAAAGCGTCTTCTATAATCGAGAGTATATTGTTAGGAATAAAAATACCACCAATATTTGTTTATAAAAATGATGGAGTTTCTGAAGTAATAGACGGTCAACAACGTCTTTTGACAATTTTAGGTTTTTTAGGTGAAGATTTTATTAATACCGAGAATGAGTTTGAATCAACAAAAAAAGACTATTACTCCTTAAATTTGAAAAATGGGATTCTGTCTGATTTAAGTTCAAAAAAATTTAAAGATTTGTCAACAGAATATCAAGAAAAAATTAAGAATTATGATTTGTGGGTAGTTGAGATTGACTCAAAATATAATGACAAGTTTGATCCTGTAGATTTATTTATTAGACTAAATTATAAACCGTATCCTATAAAAATTGATTCTTTTGAAATGTGGAATTCTTACATTTCAAGAGATTTAATCGATACAATCAAAGATGTTTACAACAATAACAAAGAGTGGTTTTATTTCAGAAAAACTACTACAAGGATGGAAAATGAAAACATCATCACTGCTTTGATTTATCTACAGTATCAGTTTATGAATTCTAATGATCCTTCAAAATCTTATGAAGCATTAGACTATTATAAAGTTGGGAATAAAATTAATTTTAGACTAAAATCTAAGCCAGATTTAACCAAAATATTAGAGAGTGAACCTAAGAGATTAGTGTTTAAGTCCAATATTTTTGAAGCTGGTTTTATTAATAAATTGAAACTGTTAATTACTGATATAGGTCAAAAGAATTTAGCTCTAAGCTTAGATTATTTACTATGTGTAGATAATGGAAGAAGGACTCAACAGTCTTTGTATGCTCTATGGTATTTTGTTAATGAAGTTGATATTCATAACATAGTTAGTAACAGTAAGGAAATAGTAGAGGATATTCGAGGATTGTTTACCCAAATGAATAATGTTAAGAATATTGATGAATTTAATGCTTCTGTAATAAGCTTTAAGAAAAAACATAGTAAGCAAAATTCTGAAAATTTTATATATAAAATTAAACTTGATAATATTTTAAAAATAAATAAAGGAATAAATAAAGAACTATTGTTCTCTGTCTCTAAAAAAGAGACTGGAGTTACTTTTATACAAAACTTCAAAAGTTTTGAAACATCGACTGAGAGTGAGAACTTAAAGTTTTCAATTGAGGATTATGATATAAAAGATTTAAAAACAATATTCGAAACGGATAAAATTATCATTAGTAACCAACATTCTTTTGAGAACTATGACTTGTATTTGGATAAAAATAATTGTTATGTAGACGATAGTATTTTTGTTATAAATAATAAAAGAGGTGGTTTTTTATATGAATATATATATATGTTTTTATCTTCAAAGGCTCTTTTCAATACAAGGGATAGTAAAAAGCTATCAAAACTAAGTATTGGTGAGATTGAAATACCTATTTTAGATGAAGGCAATCAAAAAGTTTTTAAGAGTTTTTATGACCTTATCATAGATGAAAAAGATAAAAATAGAAAGGTATACTTTATTAATGTTGTTAATAATTTATGTAATTTCTTTTTATCTAGTAGGTTTCTTTCCATAGAAAATATCAGTATTACGGATATTTTTAATGATTTAAAAAGTCAATTTGAAGATAATAGGAATTCAGAAGACATATATAGAAAACTTTCTAATAATGACTCTATCGTTTCGAGCTTTATTCTTAGAATGAATTATTTATTTGGAAATGTATGTCTTCAAAGTAATTTGGACACTTTCTTGTAGAAAATAAGATAGTGTTTGTATTATAAAATTAGTAATTTTTCTTGATTATACAATTGCCTTCTTTTAGCCATTGTTTTTTGTTTAATAATAGCTCTTTGCTTGAG
>JASLED010000074.1 GCA_030151255.1 Flavobacterium sp. | reverse complement strand
CTTTACCAGAAAACGCACCATCTTTAAAACTTACTATAATATTTGATTTTTGATACGCTGTTCTTTTTGCTCCTTTGCAGTTTGGAGTAAAATCGAAGTGAGCAATTACCCAATTCTGTTCTAAATGAGCTGGAGCTACAGTTTGAATATCATTTAAAACGTCTGTGTTTATTGCACTATCATTAGAAGAACAACTTGTTTGCATTGCGCTAAAGCCAATTGCAGCTACTGCAATTACGGCTAATTTGAAGATTTTTTTCATAACATGTCTATTAAGGGATTCAACAAATGTTATTTTGAATTTTAACTAAAATTAGTCTCTATTTTTATTTAACTATATGCAATTTACAGCTATGCTATTCTACAGACAATTTTTTGCTTTATAATTAAAAAAGACATTGATATTTAACTTTTAAGCAATAAAAAAAAACACATTTTGTGATTTTTAAGCATTTTACTTTTTACTTTTAAAAAGTATTAATAAAATATAAGCTAGAAGATAAGCTTCTAACTATCAAATAATTAGAAGTCTTGCTTCTAAAACAATAAGCCAAACTCCTAATCTTTTATTTTATTGTCTAAAAATGATAAAAATATGATTTTCAACGATTTTTAATCATATAAAAAATTAACATTTAGTTTAGCAAAAAAAATAAGCTTAAAATAATTATTTCACATCAAAAAATCACATATTATACATGAATACAGATTAATAAACTATTTTAAAAATATTGTTAATACAATTTGTCAACTTTTTATAAAGTTTGATTAAATATTTTAAAATAAAATTATTTTTAAAAATAAAGCATATTAATTGCTATTTATTTTTGGCACGATTTTAGCTATAAAACAACAACAACATAAAAAGTGTTTTTTTGCTAATAACCAACTATTTTGATAGTAAGGGAATCAGAATTTAGGATTATTAAAGAGTAAACATTTACAATAAAAAAAGGGACGTTCTGTATATAGAACATCCCTTTATATGGTGTGATTTAAAAAACAACTATTTCTTTTCTGGTATTTGTTTTAGAATTTCTAATACAAAGTTCCAAAACTTTTGTAATGATTCGATATTAGCGCGCTCTGCAGGTGAGTGAGCTCCTTTAATAGTTGGTCCGAAAGAAATCATATCCATGTTTGGATAATGCGTTCCTAATATACCGCATTCTAATCCGGCATGACAAGCAACAACATCTGGTTTTTCGCTGTGTTGCTTTTCATAGATGTCTACCAAGATGTCTAAAATTTCAGAATTTGGATTAGGTGTCCATCCAGGGTATGATCCAGAAAACTCTACCTCGCATCCCATTAATTCAAAAGCAGCTCTTAAACCATTTGCTACATCCATTTTAGATGATTCTACAGAAGAGCGCGTTAGGCATTTTACAGTTAATTGTCCGTTGCCTACTTCTACTTTTGCAATATTATTAGACGCTTCAACCAAACCTTCAAAATCTGGGCTCATTCTATATACTCCGTTATGAGCTGTATACATTGAACGAACAAAGAAATACTGTGCCATTGGAGGCATTACTTTAGTTGGTTGTTCTTCTGTTTCTAATTTTTCGAAGATTACTTCTAAATCAGGATCTACTGTGTGTAATTCTGCTTTAATTTCTTCTACAATTTGGGTCATATCATACACAAATGCTTCGTCATACATTTCTGCAATAACTACCGTTGCAACACTTTCTCTAGGAATAGCATTTCTAAGGCTTCCTCCTTTAATAGTAGCAATTTGCAATCCGAAGTTATCAAAGGCATCAAACAACAGGCGGTTCATTATTTTATTGGCATTACCTAAACCTTTGTGAATATCCATTCCTGAGTGCCCACCGTTTAATCCTTTTACTGTAATACGGTAACCTACCGATGCCTCTGGTGCATCTTCTTCATCGTATTCAGCAGATGCTGTAACATCTATTCCTCCAGCACATCCGATATCAATTTCAGTATCTTCTTCAGTATCTAGGTTTAATAATATTTCTCCTTCAAGCAGTCCGCCAACTAATCCTTTTGCGCCTGTCATTCCGGTTTCTTCGTCAATTGTAAATAATGCCTCAATAGCAGGATGCTCAATTGTTTTACTTTCTAAAATAGCCATAATAGTAGCTACTCCTAGTCCGTTATCTGCTCCTAAGGTAGTACCTTTTGCACGTACCCACCCTTGTTCAACATACATTTCAATTCCTTGTGTATCAAAATCAAAAACTGTATCGTTGTTTTTTTGATGCACCATATCCAAATGCGACTGCATAACAATGGTTTTTCTGTTTACCATATTGGCAGTAGCTGGCTTTTTGATAATTACGTTTCCAACTTCGTCTTTAATTGTTTCTAATCCTAACGTTTTTCCGAAGTTAACCATAAACTCAATTACTCTTTCTTCTTTTTTAGAAGGTCGAGGCACTTCGTTTAAATCAGCAAATTTGCCCCAAACTTCTTTGGGCTCTAAATTTCTTATTTCTTGATTTATCATTTCAATCTATTTAATTAGGTTTTATATCAAAGGTAGTATATTCTGCCTTAATACAAGCAGTAAATACGTGTGTTTATTGCACTTGTTTTTGTTTGCAATACAAAAGAATTCTTGTATAATTTTATTGTTTATTGGAAGTAAGCGTAGTGCCAATACTAGCCAATACTACACAAGAAATAGACAGCCATTGTATAAGACTAAGTGCTTCGCCTAGCAAAATAAATCCGCTTAAAGCAGCAAACGCAGGATGCAAACTTGTAAGAATACTAAAGCTTTTTGGCGGTATTTTTTTCATGGCTAAAAGATCTAGCGTAAAGGGTAAAGAACTAGAAATAATAGCCACGGCAAAGCCAATAAGCAAATACATCCAATTCATTTGCTCAAAAGCATTGTTATAAAAGCCAATTGGCACCACAATTAAGGCGGCAATGCTTGTGCCAATTGTGGCTCCTACCCTTCCGTCTATCAGTTTAATAAGTTTGCTACCCATTAAAATATAACCTACCCAAAACAAACCTGCTATAAAAGCCATTGCTAGCCCTAGTAAATCTACATTGCTATTTTGCCAAGGTACAATAAGCAAAATACCCAAACAGGCTAAACTAGCCCAAGCTAAATCTGACAATTTGCGCGATAGCATTAACGCCAACAACAAAGGTCCAATAAACTCAACCGTAACCGCCAAGCCCAAAGGCACCCGCTCTATTGAGTAATAAAAAATTAGATTCATGCCGCTTATGCTTATGCCATAGCACAAGCAAATAAGCCATTGTTTTTTTGTGATTTTTTTTAGATTTGGCCTATTGATAAGCATTAACAATAAAGATGATAAACCTAAACGAAGCGAACTCATGCCAGAAGGACCTAATACAGGAAATAGTTTTTTGGCAATAGATGCACCACTTTGCACGCATATAATAGAAGTAAGCGCTGCAGCAACCGCTGTTTTTTTATCTTTCATGTTTAAGAAATAACGTATAGGATATTGCTTTTTTTAATTGCATTGCAATAACCGCTATATTTTTTTGCAAAAGTACTTCTTTCTATTCTGCTACACAATAAAACAATATTGAAACTACCAACGGTTTATGCAGCTTGCAAGCCATTAAAATTAGCTAAAGTTTTTACAAAAAAGAGGTAGTTGTTATTGGTCTTTTACAGAAAACATTATCTTTAAAACCTTTAAAAAAATTAGCATTTACCCTATGTTACATCCCTTATTTGGAAAAAGACCAAGCGGCGCTAGGCTAAACACCTTACAGGCATCGCCTCAGTATAGAAACGGAAAATTTAGAAATATAAGTGCAACCCCACAACTAACCCAACCTTTGGGCAAGGTGCTTTATGAATTCTTTTTTAAAAAAGCTAAAGAGCACAAACCACAACAGCCAATGCGCACAATACCGATAGATTGGAGTGCATTGATGCAACGCCAGCATAGTTTGGTTTGGTTTGGGCATTCGTCTTACTTTATTAGAACATGTGGCAAAAATATATTGGTAGATCCTGTTTTTAGTGGCAGTGCATCTCCTTTGCCAAATGGTACAAAAGCGTTTAAAGGATCGGACAATGTTGTGGTAGCAGATTTACCTGCTATTGATTATTTGTTTATTACCCATGATCATTATGACCATATGGATTATAAAACACTAAAAGCACTTCGGCCTAATGTAAAAAAGGTAATTGTGGCTTTGGGAGTTGGTGCGCATTTAGAACACTGGGGATATACCCGCGAGCAGATTATTGAAAAAGATTGGTGGGATGTGGTGGATTTAGGACATGGGTTTGAAGTGACCCTAACACCAGGGCGACATTTTTCTGGCAGAAGCCTTTGGAGTGCCAATACGCTATGGACTTCATTTGTGCTAAAAACACCAAGGCATCAATTATTTTTGGGTGGTGATAGCGGTTATGATAATCATTTTAAAACTATTGGCGATAAGTTTGGCGAGTTTGATTTGGCTATTTTGGAAAACGGACAGTATAACACGAGTTG
>JASLED010000061.1 GCA_030151255.1 Flavobacterium sp. | reverse complement strand
GGTGATTATATTAAGTTAGCTCCGAAAGATTACAAATGTAATTGTGGAATGAATACTCCTGTATTACTTGAAATTGAAGGAAGAGTTGGGAAAAAAGTGATTGGAAAAATAAGTAATTATCCTAGTTTGACTTTTTACTATGTATTTAAAAATTTAGTTTTAAATTACAATATCACATTAAATTATCAAGCAATACAAAATGTTCCTGGAGAAGTTTTATTGAAAATTGAGCAAGAATTTAACGAAAAAAATCACAAGTTTCTGCTATTAGAAATAAAAAAATATTTTGACTCGGATATTGATTTTATAATACAATATGGAGAGAAATTGCATGCGATGGAAGGTAAACTAAAAGATTTTATAACTGTGTTGGATTAATAAAGATGAAAGTATCAATAATAACTCCCGTTTATAACGCCGAACGCTTTTTAGAAATAACTGCTCAATCAGTGCTATCTCAAACGTATCAAAATTGGGAATGGATTTTGATAAATGATTGTTCTCTAGATAGTTCATGGCAGATAATGCAAAAATTAGCTAAACTTGACAGCAGAATAATGATTTTTTCAAATGAAAAAAACCTAAAGTCAGGGAAAACTAGAAATTTTGCAATAGAAAATGCAACTGGTCGTTTTATTGCTTTTTTAGATGCTGATGATGTGTGGCATAAAGACAAGTTGAGTAATCAAGTAAGTTTTATGTTAGATAACAATTATCATTTTACTCACACCTCATACGGATATTTAGATGAAAGTGGAAATAAGATAAAAGGAACACTACATGTAAGCAAAAAAGTTGATTATAAACATTTGTTGAAAAGAACTGAAATTAGTTGTTTAACAGCGATGTATGATGCTGAAAAAATTGGAAAATTTTATATGTCTGAACACGCAAGAAAGCAAGACTATGCTTTGTGGTTAGATATACTGAAATCAGGTATAAAATCATATGGTTTAGATATGGAATTGGCTTACTATAGACAAGTTAAAGGATCTGCAACAAGTAAAAAATACAAGTTGATATTAAAGCATATTAGTTTTTTAAGAGATACTCAGGGTTTTAACATAATTAAGTCGGTGTATTATACTGGGTATTGGATGGTTAATGGATTTGTAAGGTATTTTATTAAATAATTAAATTAATAATAAAGTTATTTCGTGGTTTAATAATGAATAGAAATGATAGGAAATAAAAAAGTTATATTATCAGTTACGGCTCATCCAGATGATGAAGCGTTAGGATTTGGTGCGTCTGCAGCTAAATGGGCAAAGGAAGGACATTTAATCTATAATTGTATTTTATCAGGTAATGTTGAGGCAAGACAGTTTAGACCAGATGTAGAACTATTGCATGAACACACTAATAAATCTCAGAAAATTTTAGGAGCACAGCCTGCTATTTTAGGAAATTTTCCGAACATAAAATTTAATACGGTACCTCATTTAGAATTAGTTCAATTTATCGAAAAAGTAATTGAAAAAGTACAACCTGATTATATTTTTACTCATCATCCATATGATTTGAATAATGATCATTATCAGGTATCAAAAGCATGTCAGGCAGCATCTAGATTATCGCAACGTCGTAGTGATGTAAAGCCAATAAAAGGATTGTTTTTAATGGAAATACCATCTTCTACAGATTGGGCATATCCAATTGATGGAAATTCTTTTCAGCCTAATACATTTGTGGAAGTGGGAAAAGAAAATGTATTGAAAAAAATAGCTGCAATTGATGCGTACGAAGGGGTAATGCGACCGTTTCCTCATCCTCGTTCAGAAGAAATTATTTTAGGATTAGCAGCGATGAGAGGTGGACAAGCTGGAATGCATTATGCAGAGGCATTTCAAGCTATTTATATGAACTTAGAAGTATAATAGATGTATAAAAGTTGCTTTAAACGTGTAATAGATATTTTAGCCTCTTTAGCTGTATTATTATTACTATTACCAATTTTAGTATTGATAAGTTGTATAATTTATCTACAGGATTTTGGTCCTGTCATTTTTAAGCAAAAGAGAGTTGGTAAAGATGGAACTGTTTTTAATTTTTATAAATTTAGGAGTATGCCTGTGAATACACCTAATGTAGAATCTCATGAAACAAAAAAATTGACTATTACCCCTTTTGGTAAATTGATTCGTAGGACAAATATTGACGAGCTTCCACAGTTAATTAATATTTTAAAGGGAGATATGAGTTTAATAGGACCAAGACCGCCTATTGTTAGTCAACAAGAATTAATCGAGTTAAGAGAAACTAATGGAGCATTAAGTTGTAAACCAGGACTAACAGGTTTGGCTCAAGTAAATTCTTATGATCATATGTCTGTAGAAGCAAAAGCAAAGTTTGATGGAATATATGTAAAAAACATTACATTTATTGGAGATGTAAAAATTGTTTTACAAACTTTACTTTATTTGACAAAAAAACCACCAACCTATTAAATTAAATAAAATGAAATTTGGATTTGTTACCTGTGTACAGCTTGGTTTATCTTGTATTGAAAAAATATACGATTTAGGCGGAAAATTAGAAGTATTGATTACTTTAAAGGATGAAAAAGCAAAAAATAAATCGGGAAGAATATACCTTGATGATATTGCAAAAAAGCAAAACACTCCTTTGGAGAAGATTAATCATATTAATGAGGAAGAAACAATAGAGTTAATCAAAAAATATGATTTAGATTGGTTATTTATCATAGGCTGGTCACAGATTGCTTCAAAGCAGGTATTAGATGCAGTAAAATTAGGGTGTGTAGGTATGCATCCAACATTACTTCCAGTCGGTAGAGGAAGAGCAGCTATTCCATGGGCAATTATTAAAGGACTAGACAAAACAGGAGTATCTATGTTTAAATTAGATGAAGGAGTAGATACTGGTGATATTTTAGGTCAAGTTGAAATTGAACTTGATAAAGAAATGACTTCAACGGTCTTGTATGATTTAGTTGATCAGGCACACATCCAATTAATAGAAAAAGTTTTTCCGACAATGAAGAATAATAAAGTTGTTTTGGAAAAACAAAATGACGATTTGGCTACTTATTGGGAAGGAAGAACGCCTAAAGATGGAGAGTTATTGGCAAATATGACTGTTAGTGAAGTAGATCGCTTAATTAGAGCAACTACTAAGCCTTATCCTGGAGCTTTTTTTAATTTAGATAACGCTAAGGTGATTGTTTGGTCTGCTAATTTTATAGAAGAAATAACGAATGAAGTAGTGTATTTTGAAGTGACAGACGGTTTTATTGTACCTATTGATTTTGATATAGTAAATGAATAAAATATATATTTACGGAAAAGGAGGACACGGACAAGTAGTAGAAGATACTATTCTACAAACAGACAACACCATAGAAGTAAACTACTTTGATGATACCCTAAACCCATATGACGAAAATACACAACCAGAAGCAAAAGTAATTGTTGCCATTGGCAATAATGAAATTCGTCAACAAATAGTAAACAAAGTAAAACACAGTTTTACAACACTTATTCACCCAACAGCCTATGTTTCACCCAAAGCAACAATAGGAGAAGGAACAGTAGTTTTAGCCAATGCCGTAATACAAGCCAATGCCATGGTAGGTAAGCACTGTATTATTAACGCCAATGTAACTATAGATCACGACGCAATTATAGAAGATTATGTCTGTACCTATCCAGCCAGTTATGTAGCAGGATTTGCAAAAATAACAAAAGGAAAAACACTAAAACCCGGACAAGTAGTTTGGAAAGGAGAAGTATTTTAGTAGATAAATCAAAAAAAGCAAAGACTAACCCAAGCCTTTGCTTTTTACTTTTTAAAAAGTGAAACAATACCATTCATTTGTTTTAATTAAACAATTTTAATAATACTTAATGCTGCCAAATCTTCACCTAATTATTCAAATTAATAACTAAGTGTAAATCACTTGAAAATCTAAAGTTGATCTTAGTTTTTTTCGAGTGTCAAACAGTTCCAATTTTCGTAATTAGAAACGATTATTTCTTATTGAAATACTAATTATGAATTTAGTTCACAAGGGCATAAGTGAAACAACGAGCGTCAATAGTTTAAAAATTCTGCAAAAATAAAAAGTGTTTAACCGAAGGGAGTTTTTTTATTTTAAGAATTGAAAACCCAATTGACCGTTGAAGAAGTTTAGCCCAAACCTTTTTTGTTACTTCTTTTAGGTTATAAAAAAGTAAAAACTATTTTTGTTTCCCCTACATATTCTGCTCTCGCAGACTTTAAATCAATCAAAAAATGAAAGAGATAAATAATTTCAATAAAAAAGCAAAAGCTAATCAAAGCCTTTGCTTTTTTCTTTTAAAAGTGAAACAATACTTTTCATTTGTTTTAATTAAACAATTTTAATAATACTTAGCGTAGCTGAATCATCACCTAATTATTTAAATTAATAACTACGTGTAAATCACTTATAAATCTGAAGTTGACCTTAGTTTTTTTCGAGTGCCAAACAGTTGCAATTTCTGTAAAAAGAAATACTGTTTACTTTAAGATTTTAATTTTACACCGAATTAATTACCGACCTTAGTATTTTAATGAGCATCTACAAGGTGAGATTTCGTTAGAAAGCAACCCTGTCTAAGCGCAGCGAGTTTGGTTGCTTTTAGAAATAAGCCGTAGTAGATCGTTAAAATAGTTAGTCGAAACCCTTTTTGTTTCTTTTTGGGGTAATCAAAAAGATTGAATCAGACTTTACATCAAGCCAAATGAAAGAAATAACTTCAATAAAAAAAGCAAAGACTAACTCAAGTCTTTGCTTTTCACTTTTTAAAAATTAAAACAATACCTTTCATTTGTTTTAATTAAACAATCTTAACAATACTCAACGCAGCCGAATCCAACCCTGTTAACTCCTTAAAACCATTAATCTCATTGTAAAACACCACCTGAACCACATAAAAACAAAACGTAGTAGCAACAATAGGCGAAGAAGGAGTTAACGTCAAATCCAGCTCAGCATCCGTCAAAGGCAAATACAACTCCTCACTTCGATGTGCAACTACCGCCATATCATTCTCATCCAAACACATCGCAATCAACCTCAACGAAACATGCGTAGCAGATTTTGGCGCAATAACATCATACATCGGCACAAAATCAAAAATACTAGCCGTACCCGTAGCCGTATTAATAGTAAACTCCTTTGCCAACAACGAATACACCGACGTTTTTCCATAAAAATCAAACCCCGTCAACATCCATTTTCCCCTAGGCGTTTTCAAACATGTAGTTACCACACGTTGTCCCATTCTGTTTTCAGTATCCTCATTTTTCAACTGATTCAATACTTTGTTCAAGCGTTGCACCCCACGATACGGCTTTATTCTAGCCAATTCAGGCTTAATACCAGAACGCAACAAACTACCAAATTTTGAAAAAGCACCCAACTCACTCTGCAACAAACGCAGAGTATCATATTTCGGATTAGCATCCATTTTCGACTTATTCAAAGAAGACTTAGATCTACTCAATCTCCCATTAAGTCCTTCCGTGTACGTCACTCCATCTATGGAGCCTCTTAAGCGTACAATACCTTGGTTTTTAGCCATAGCATAAAGAATTTTGATTAAACAATACCCTAAAACTAAAACACAAAAAACACAAAACAAAAATATAGGTAGCCATACAACCACAAAACACCAAACTAGAGTAAAAATAACCACACTTCACCAAATAACACCCAATATCACCACCAAATACTATAATCTACCAATTCTACAACAAAAAAGAAAACCATCAGTTTTACATCCAATCAGTTATTAAAAAATAGATTAACTTTTGCCTTGATGCAAAAGTTACAAAAGATCAAGACAGCACCTCTACAACGGTCAAATAAGTTTTTATTTCCTAAAAGAAATGAACTCGCTACGCTTCGGACAGCATTTCTTTTTACAGAAATTTCAAACATTTGACACTCGCTGTATAGCTGAGGTCATTGATACAGTGTTTGTTGGTAATCAAATCGTAAGATTTATAAAAAATAAAACAATCTAATCCATCGACAAATTAACAACCTAGGATAAACTAAAACCGACCTCCAACAAAAAAGCGAGCGTCCAAACATTGAAAGAAAGCGCAAAATAAAAAGCTGTTTGACCGGAGTGAAATCGAAGATTCACGAATACTAAAACAAAATAATAATAGTGAGTAGTTCTTTTTATTTCGCTTTTGAAATGCATTTGGACCGTATTTTTGTTTAGTCGAGGCACTTTTGGTTTCTTTTTGGTGCTTCAAATCGAAGATTCACTGACTCCATAATTGAAAATAAAAATGATGAAGTAAAAAGATAATAATATTTTGTTTCCCCACATACTCTGCTCTCGCAGACTTTAAATCA
>JASLED010000037.1 GCA_030151255.1 Flavobacterium sp. | reverse complement strand
TTGGCTATTGGAGAAACGGGGAATTCATTACATTAACAATACCTGATGCAAACAACGACTATTTTCTTATGGGAGGTTTTTATGCTAAAGAAATACCCAGGATAAAAAATTAATTATTTATATTAAAAACAAAAGCAAGCTACAATAAGCTTGCTTTTGTTTTTAATATAAATATAGACATTTTAGACTTTTAATTTAAAATAGAATTTCATAAAAAGTACTTTTTAATCATGGGAACTCCACTATTCCAAACATTCCATCTAAGACACCTATACTTTCTGAATTTTTATCGAAACTAGAATCTATAATAGTATTTATTTAGATAAGTGTTTCATTTAATTTTTCCAACATGATTACTGAATTTGATATTGTGACATTTTTAGCGGCTCATTTTTCTTAATGTAAAAAACACCATCAAATACATCTAACCACATTCCAGGTTTATTGTCATAACCGAGTATTGTACTATTAAAAATAGTTTGATTAAGTTTAGGTTTTCGCAATTTTATTTCGTTAAAATCTAGATACCCAAAAGAAATGTCACTCTGATCTAAATAATATTCTAAAGTATTTATAGGTACTTTAATTTGTTGAAGTATACTTGTTGTTAAAATATCTTTCACTTCTCCTGTCGAAGATATAAACGCGATGCTGTAAACATCAGAATTAAATTCATCAATCAAATATTCTGCAAACAACGTAAATCTTTGGTATAATTCCGGATCAGTGTCTCTATAACGTATTTTTTGTATTTGTTTAGCTCCATGAAAGTTAGCTATCCAAATAATAATTTTCGCGTTCGGATTATTCTTTTTATACCAAATGATATTTTCAGCCATTCTTTTGTCACGAATATTAACGTATATATTTTCATTTTCATAACCTCCCATAATGTAAGTAAACTTATAATCCTCAATACCTCCTTTAATGTTAAGTAAAGCTTGTTTTGTGAAGCCATTTTTAGTTTCATCTTCTAGATTATCAACAATAGAATCTATCGTTGTCAAAATAAAATTAATCTCATCAACTGTTACTCCCTCTTCATCAAAACGTTTTAGCTTTTCATAGGTATCTATAAACTGATTTTTTATATTTCTATTAATATCTGTTTTTTCTAATTGGTTATAGAGAAAATCGTGCTCTAGAATATTTCTGTTATATCCTTCAAGTCCAACATACTTCCAATCCAAATCTTGATTGTACAATATATCTAATACAAGCCCTTTTGTTTGTACAACATTGCCCCAATGAGGTTTCCATTTACTTAGATCAGCAGCTGGGAAAAGATTGTTGTATTGATTATTTTTTAATTCTAAATCAATAAAGCCTTCACCTTCTATAGCAAGTGTATTAAATCCTTTTTCTTTCATCAAATACTGAACAAGCTCGGCTTTAACTTCGTATGTTTTACCATCGCCATGCCCAGATTCACCTAATATAACAATATCTTTATTACCTATCCGATTGGCTATTTCTTCAAATGAGGAATTATCAATTTTTTCGAATGGAATTATATGAGAAGCTATTTGTTGTTCAGTAGTATTATTTTGGCAGCTTGAATAAAAAGTAACTAAAACAATACTAAACAATAAGATTTTTTGCATATTTTTTATTTTTTATTTTTTTTTTACTTAGGAGCAGGACCACAGTTAACGTAAGTACAACATCCTACTTCTGTTGCTGCTAGTGGTGGTAGTTCAGGAAGCAGTTTGCATAAAGCAGGACTGATTCTTGATTTATCACATAGCCTATCAGTACTTATTAAATCTTTTGTGTCCGCTCCACCTACAAATCGAGACATTGCATCTCCATCTAATTTAGAAATGGTTACTTTCTTGATATTTAGTTTTGAAAAAAAAATTTTTCTTCCATTATTTTATAAATTATAATTATTTAGATGAAAATAATTATAATAATTTAAATAAAAAAATAAAACATTAAGTTAACATTTTTAACTTCTTGGATATAAGTAAATGATTTTAACTTTCAACCTGAGTTCGATTATAAAAAGGCTAGTTGATTAGTTTTTACTCTCTCATATCTAATAGCTATTTTTTAGGTAGGAAATGTGGTATGCAATATTCTGTATAAAGTTATTAGAGTTAAATATTGAAAAAGAGTTATGTTTATTAATCATAAATATGGCATCTTCATATATATATAATAATAAAATAGAAAACCCTGTAGCCTATTTCCCTATTGTTGTTAATCAACCTGTTAAAAGAGGTTCTTTGGAATGGGCATATGGTGATTTACAAGTTTCTTACTCATTATATAAAGCAGGAGAAATTCTTGATATTCAAAAATATAAAAAAATAGCTATAAAATCATATGATTTAGCAGCATCTAGAATAATGGAAGAAGAAGTAGTTGTTGATGCTGGTTTGGTGCATGGCATAACAGGAACAGGACTAATGTTTTTGAAAATGAATATTCTCTTAAACAGCGATAAATATTTAAATGCAGTCAATCAGTGTAATTTAAGATTACTAAAAGATTTTTTTAATAGTGAATCGCCTTTCCTTTCATATAGTGCTAAATATGAAATTGATGTACCTGGATCACATGTAAGTTTTATATCTGGTCTTGCAGGAATTGGCATATACCTAATCACTATTAATACCAATAAATATATATATTTTGATGAACTTTTATTTATGTAATAATATAAAAGTTTTACCTTTTAAGGTTTTGTTATTCATTATTTCAAATAAATTTATTAAACTATGAAGAAGCTAATAACTATTCTATTTATTTCAATCTTTTACTCATGCACAAGTCAAGCTCAAGAAAAGGCAACGTCAGTTAGTATTTCCCCTATAATAGAACAAACACAAGAAAACATAGATATTCTAAATACTTTGGAGCAATTTTTAAAATCAAAAAATAATGACCCTGCTTCAAATAGATATTGGGTAGAAGAAGACTTCTCTTTATTTGTGTACCCATATAAGGGTATATATTGGATAGAATCAAGTAAACTTGGTAATGATTTCTATCAACCATCCGTAATGGAAATATTGCCTACATCAAATAAAAAACAAAAAATAGTAAAAATAGCTTATATAGGACATGATGATGGTGAAAATAAAAATTTTCTTAGAACTATATATAATTTGGTAGCCAATGTTAATTTTGAAGGTATTAAATTTAGTTCATATACGAAATATATTACGGCTGACTGGAAAGTTTTGGAATTTCCTAATATTAAGTATTATATATCAAAGAAGAAAGATGCCAATAACGAAGAAATTAAAAAGCAGTTGGAGGATATTGATTTTCTAAATAATTTTTTTGAATGTGAACCTTTAAATATTACATATTATTCATGTATTAATGCTGTAGAATTATTTAATATAAAAGGTTTTGACTATAACTCAGACATGTATTTATCCGAGAATGGAGGATTAGCAGAAGAAGGTAATATCGTCTATTCCGCTAATAATTCTGAATTTTACACGCATGAAATAGTTCACTTGTATACAAATAAATATCTAAATAAAATTCCTAAGGTTATTGACGAAGGATTAGCAACATATCTGGGAGGAAGTGGCTTTAATAATTATGAGTGGCACAAACAGGCATTTAAAGAATATATAAGCGATACAACTAAAGATATAAATTATTTAAAAATATTAGCAAATCCTTATATTAGAGATTATATCAACGATGAGACGCCTGTGCCTTATATAGTAGGAGCTATTTTATGTGAATATGTTATAAAACAGAAAGGAAAAAAATATTTCTTTGAATCAATTAATAATTTAGAAAAGAAAGGTGATATAATAGAGTTACTGAAATATTGGAGAATGGATTTGGATAGTATTCAAAGTATAATAAATAAAATATAACATTAGAAAATATTTTTAATATAGATGGGTATTTCGGTCAGACCGTGCCACCTATTTCGGTCAAATGGTGCCACTTTAAAAAGTAATACAATAATACGTAAATTGGTGTAAAAAGAATTTTATAGAAATTAAATATACTCAGCCTGGTAAACCAATGCAGAATGGATATATAGAACGTTTTAATCGATTTTTTAGAGAGGATATATTAGATGCTTTTTACTTCAATGATATTTACCAGTTACAAAGATTGGCTGATAAATGGAGAGATGATTACAATTTTAATCATCCTCATAAAGCACTGGGAAATAAATCTCCTAAAGAATATAAGCCCAGATTTGATGAAGAATTTAAATTCTTCATCAAATCTGAACATAATAAGAATTATTTGTCGAATTTAGAGGTGTCCTAAAATGGGGAAGCCTACAATAAACTGTCTTATTTCCAATAATAGAGTATTCCTCTTTAGAGTGGTAACTTTGGTGAGTTTCATTTTTAGGAAAAGAATTAACAAAGCGATTGCTTTCAGATATCCTCCTTCTTTAGGCCCAATTCCATGTAAATATTTTAAAGCTAAATTTTCATAATCATACTTTTCTATATTATTTAGTTTTTTATATTTTGCGTCTAATATAACATAAGATAAATCATCAAACTCAATAATAAAATCAGGTCTTAAATTATTTGTATGCTTTTTAATTGTTGTTAAATTTATAGGTAAGCTCTGATAATATAAAGTAATTTTAAAGGTATTTTTTTCAAACACTACTTTTTCATAAATGTTAGCTTCATTCAGAAAATTTATATTATCATCAATGATAGGAGTAAAACCTAGTTCAACAAATGTATCAAATAATTGATAGTAACA
Organism: Flavobacterium sp.; assembly: GCA_030151255.1. Taxonomy (GTDB): domain Bacteria; phylum Bacteroidota; class Bacteroidia; order Flavobacteriales; family Flavobacteriaceae; genus Flavobacterium. The sequence goes on along the minus strand of JASLED010000037.1, from coordinate 1,901 downwards.
TGCACGTTCAAACAGTTCATCTAATCGACTAATTCCTTTAAAATATTTATTGTCAGTAGAGTAATTAGCACCTTTGTATAACAACCACATTAGTAATTGATTATAAACGTAAAAATAATGTTCTTTCGATTCAAATTTATTTGTATAAAAAAAATCCAAATCGATATTAGTAACATATCTAAACTAACTATTGCTAAGTACATGAAAGAGTTAGGATTACGTAGTAAATTAGCTCGTCGATATAGAATAACCACAGACTCTGAACACAATTATTTAGTGGTTGATAATATTTTAGATAGACAATTTACACAAACTGAACCAGGGAAAGCCTGGGTGTCTGACATTACTTATATCGCTGTTAAAGAAGGGGTTATTTATCTAACTACATACAGTAATAGATTTATATGATAGAAAGGTTATTGGATGGAGTTTGAGTAAAGATATGTCAACAGAAAACACCACTTTAGCAGCCTTTAAAATGGCTAAAAGAATCTTAACATTATTCTGAATGACTGGACGAGCAAATATACAGAGAATACCTTGCTGACGGCAGCTGCGTTATACATGAACTTGGAGGAATATAATGAAGCGATTGTGCACCTCTAAAAACTGGAGATTACATCAGAACTTGAAGATGAAATATTACCTACATATAGGAGACTTGGATCAAGTGGAGAAGTATGTGTATTTGATAGAGAATTTTGATCGACTATCTGAGGAAGACATAGCTAGGGCACATTTGTACAGTGCACAGGCATTGCTAAAGAAAGGAGATAAAGCGTTTGTTATGAAGTAAAACAGAATTGGCGACAATGATAAGCAAGACAGTTATTGATGCAGAGGCACGTTATCGTATAGGACGACTACAGTATAAAAACAAACAGTAGGACAAAGCTCAGGAAATGGTCTTTGATCTGGTCAATAATATGGAGGAGCATGATTACTGGGTGTGGCCAAGAGTTTCATCTTGATTGCGGACACGTATGCTACCAAAGGCAATAAACTGCTGGCAAAGAATATGTTGGAAAGTGTGATTGAAAATTATGAAGAATATGATGATATTATTCCTTCAACAAAAGAGCGCTTAAAGAAATTGAAATTAAGGAAGTTAATTGATGAATTACGACAAACCCTGAAGAAAAGCATCGAAATCATCTTCCTTATCCAATTCAAATTTTTGTTTCAAACGATATTTTGCCATGCGGACACTTTTGGGTGCAACATTTAAGAGTTCGGCTATTTGCTTGGTGGAAAATTGGAGGGAAAAATAAGCACAATAGCGCAGATCGGTTTGGGTTAGTTTTTCAGAGGCTTTATCCTGTAATTGCTTGAAAAAATCTGGGTGAATATCTTGTATTTCTGAGCGGATCAGGTCAAAATCATTGTTGATTCTCAGTTCTTCTTTGATAAATTGATTGAGCTGGGGATGTTGGCTTTTGGCAGTTTCTATTTTTTCTTTTAATTCCTTGAGCGATTCGGCACCACGTTCTATTTGCAGCATCCCGACCATCAATTCCTTTTGCAATTGTTCTTTCTCCTGTGCGATTAAAGTTTGTTCAGCTTTTAATCTTGCCGCTTCCTCAATTTGAAGCTTTTCCCGTTCCAAAGCATATTTTAGTTTAAACCTATACGCTACAAACAAAAACAATAACCCTGTTATAGTAATAAGTGCTATGGCACTATACAGCCAAGTCTGTCTTTTTTGAAAAGCATTTTTTTGGTGTAGCAATTCCAATTCTTTACTCTTTTTGTCATTCTCATATTGAGCTTCCAGCTGTTGAATAATTTCGGTCTGTTTCGAGTCGAATACTTTTTTATAAGTCGTTATATATTTTTGATAATAGTCTAAAGCTTTTTGCGTATTTCCCTTTTTTTCATACAGGTTAGCCAGCAATTCCAAG
>JASLED010000087.1 GCA_030151255.1 Flavobacterium sp. | reverse complement strand
TTTTCTTGATCGCGAAAACCATCTTCTTCTTGCTTTTTACAAGATGTAAAACTTAAAACAACAACAAATAGTAATGTCAAAAAATTTTTCATAGGTTGTATTTTCAAAGTACCAAATTTACGAATGTTATTGAATTAATATCTGCTACAAATTAAGAAACAATTTACTAATGCATTTGCTCTTTTATTTTGAGGTGAAATTTGCTCTAATAAAGCTAATTTTGATTATATTTTTAAAAAAATGTTTTAGAATTCGATTTTATCCTTTTGATGTAATTGATTTGAAACAGATAAAGTGAAACATTGTAAATTCATTTTGGATTGAACTTGTTTTCAATTGTTTTATCTATATTTGTGCTTAAACTAATAACAACAATATGGAAAACATCATTAAGCAAGCGCACTCTGGCGTTGCCTACTTAGTCTTAATTTTTTTATTCATTGCAATAGTTAATGCAATTATTGGATTAAGCTCAAAAAAACAATTTACAGAGAAAGATCGCAAACTAGGTTTGGTGGCATTAATCTTCTCACACATCCAATTATTATTAGGATTGATCTTATATTTTGTTTCTCCAATGGTACAAACTATTAAAATTGAAGCTGGATCTATTATTTTAAATGAAAATGTAGGAGAAGTAATGAAAAACAGTACATTGAGATTATATGGTGTAGAGCACCCATTAATTAATATTATTGCGATTGTGTTAATTACAATTGGATGGTCTAAACACAAAAAAGCTACAACTAGTGAAGATAAGTTTAAGAAATTTGCAATTTTCTACACACTTGGATTAATCTTGATTTTATCGAGAATTCCATGGTCAGTTTGGTTATCATAATTGATTATTATAAAATAAAAAAAGCGATCTAAAATTTTAGATCGCTTTTTTTATTTTATTTATTTCCTTGATATTCTGCGTAAAACTGCTCCAAAAAATTTTCCATATATTCATGTCTTCCTTGCGCCATTTTCTTTCCTGTTTCAGTATTCATCAACTCTTTTAATAAAAGTAATTTTTCATAAAAGTGATTGATGGTTGTTCCGCGATGTGCTTTGTACTCTTCTTTTGTCATTCCAAAACGAGGAGTTTCATTCGGATTGTGAATTCCATTATTTTTAAAACCACCGTAATTAAATGCTCTTGCAATACCTATTGCACCAATAGCATCTAATCGATCAGCATCTTGTACGATTTCCAACTCTTTCGAATTGAATTTCTTCTCAAAATTGCCTCCTTTAAAAGAAATATTTTCAATACCTTTTACAACGTGTTCTACCGTTTCGGCATCATATCCAATGCTTTCCAACCATTGTTTTGCTTTTGCTGGCCCAACGGTTTCGTCTCCGTTATGAAATTTACTGTCTGCAATATCATGCAACAAAGCAATTAATTTTACAACATCTTCATCTACTCCCTTTTCGTATTGTAGAATGTTTAATGCATTGTTATAAACTCTTTGAATATGAAACCAATCATGTCCGCCTTCTGCAGATTCTAATTCCTTTTTTACAAATGCAATTGTAGCATCAATTTTTTGAGACATCTTTATTTGATTATAGCTGGTTGAACCCACTTAAAAATATGTTCTTCTTTGCCAACCGTCATACGCTCGGCAATTCTCAACATACGATTTGGCAATTTCATTAAATAATCTCTTGCTTTATCTGCATCATCAGTAAGATTTGTCAGTTTTGCAATTTCCCAACGATCAATTAGTTTTTGCATAATATCAACATAATCATGAGCAGTATAAACGCCTATTCTTTGAGCTGAATCAGAAAACAATTCAAAAGTATCTCCCATTTTCCCACCAGATTCTCTGATTAAGTTTGCTGGCATTGTAATTTTTCGTTTCATCATATCTACAAAAGCCAAAAGCATTTCGCTCGGATCTACTTTAAAAATACGATCTACGAATTCTGAATATGCATGGTGATGACGCATTTCGTCTCCTGCAATTAATCTACAGATTTTTGCCAATCTATGATCTCCATATTGTTTTGCCAACTTACCTACTCGGTTATGAGAAATATAGGTTGCCAGTTCTTGAAAACTTGTAAAAACAAAGTTTTTATATGGGTCTCTATCCGTACCAGGATCAAAACCATCATTTAATAAATATTGCGTTGTAATTTCTACTTCGCGCATATTTACTCTTCCTGACAAGTATAGATATTTATTTAATAAATCTCCATGACGATTTTCTTCACCTGTCCAATGGCGAATCCATTTTGCCCAACCATTTCCTTGTTCTCCGTCTTTTTGATTTACTCCTTCAACATCCATCAACCAAGATTCATATGTTGGTAGCGCCTCTTCTGTAATAGTATCTCCTACAAGTACTACCCAAAAATCATAAGGTAACTCTTTTGCATATTCTCTCAATTCTCTAACTTCTTCTAAGAAATTATCTTGCTCAGAATTAGGTAGCAAGTCTGATGGCTGCCAGATTTTTTCGACAGGAATCAGATACTCATCTACAAAACTTTCTATATTTTTTTCAAGGAAGCCCATTACCTCCAAACGAACATTCTTAGCTGACATATATTGTATTTTTGATTTTGCAATTGACTAAAATTATTGATTTTAGAATTACAATCATTAATTATTTTATTTGATTTCGCTTACTACCGCTGATTCTATTTTTGAAAAAAGCTCTTCAAAACTATAATCCTTTATTTCTAAAGGTTGATGAGCGTGTAAACTTATTTTTGCACCAAGTCCTAATGGAAATTTTCCGAATTTGAAAAGTTTCCATGAATTATTAATTGTCAAAGGAACTACTAATGCATTTGGTGCAAATTTACACAACATTTTTACACCATTTTCGGAAAACCTTTTTGGTTTACCTGTTTTACTGCGCGTTCCTTCAGGAAAGATTACTGCAGCGCGGTTGTATTTTGTAATATATTGCGCCAAACCTCTAATTACGGTTAATGCTTGTTTGCCATCATTTCTGTCAATCAATACAGAACCTCCATGTTTTAAATTATAAGAAACACTTGGAATTCCTTTTCCTAGTTCTTTCTTACTTACAAATTTTGGATGATTTTGCTTGAAGTACCAAATAATCATAGGTATATCAAACATACTTTGATGATTGGCTACAAAAATAATAGGTCGGTCTGTTGGTAATTCTATTTCTTGCTTAAACGTATAAGTGGTTCCAAGTACTCTTGTACATGCCATTAACCACCATACCATACTGTCTACAATTTTTTTATGCGCCTGATAACCAAATAAGTTAAAAGCGATCCATTGCAATCCATGAAAAATTATTAATACAAGCAATAATAATACTACAAATATAACAGATAAAGGATATGAGACAATCTTTTGCATTTACCTAAGTTTTATATCGAACAAAGATACACTTTAAAAAAAAACCACCTTAATTGGTGGTCTTTTTTTAGCAATATTCTTTATATGCATCAATTAAATTTTCTGCTATCATATCTGCTGGATGTCCTTCGATATGATGTCTTTCTAACATGTGAACCAATTCTCCGTCTTTAAACAAAGCCATTGATGGCGATGATGGAGGGAAAGGGAACATATGTTGACGTGCTACGTCTACTGCATCTTTATCTACACCTGCAAAAACTGTTACAATTTGAGCTGGAGATTTTTCTCCTTTTAAACTCATAATTGCACCTGGTCTAGCATTACGAGCTGCACAACCACATACTGAGTTTACAACAACTAATGTTGTACCTTCTTTTGCTAATGCTGCTTCTACTTCTTCAGCTGTATATAATGATGAAAAACCCGCGTCTATTAATTCCTGACGCATTGGATTTACTATTTCCTCTGGATACATAATAATAATTTTTTATGATTACAAAACAAAGTTACAATTTTTATAATAGATTAAAATAAATCTTTCATAAAGTATTCATAACAGCTGATTAGACTACTTGTTTCGGCTTTTTCTTCATTTTATTTAACCAAATAAAAATTCCTGTAATTGGCAATGAAGTAGCTATTAAGCAAACAATAAAATAAATTATTTTTGAAAACAAGCCATAAATATCACCCAAATGCAAGGCTTTAACTGAGCTTGCCAATTGTTCGCCAGCCGTTTTATCGCTAAAAATATCTTTTCTGATAATATATCCAGAATATTGATCGATAAATACACGATCCGTTACTGTTTCATTAAAACGTTTTGCATCGTTTTTGTTTACTTCAAAAGAACCTTCTTTTCCTTTTGGAAAGCTAATTGCTGTTTTTCTTGCTTCAAAAGGCAAAGCTTCATTTGCAATTGCTAATGCTTGTTCTAATGTAATTGCGTTAGCATCTGATTGAGAAAAATCAGATTGTGGTTTTTCTTCGTTTCTTCCTCCAAAAATATTTCCACCAATTGCTTTACTTGCACCTTCTCTGTACCAATCAAATGACCAGCACAAGCCAGTAAGTGCCATAATAATTACAAATAATAAAGTATAGAAACCTAATGTATTGTGCAAATCATGATTAATTCTTTTCCAATTTGCATTGAATTTTATCTTGAAACCGGGCTTAAAACTTTTCCAGCCTTTTATTTTCTTTGGCAACCATAAAATTAAACCCGAAATACACAAGAATAAGAAGATTAATGTAGCAATACCAACAATTGGTCTTCCTATAGAATCTTCCAATAACAACCAACGATGTAGTTTCATTACTGAGGTAAAAAATTCACTTCCGGCTGGCTTACCTGCTCCAACTACATTTCCTGTATATTGATTTACGCTTACTTGTTCTGGACGTCCTTTTTCTTCTCCTTTAGAAACAGAAAACACGTAAGGTTCTGTTGAATTATTAGAAATCGAAACTCCAACCACTTTTCCTTCCACTTTATTTTGAACCAACTGCACCAAATCTGTTAATCGCAAAGCTGTTTGTTGGCTTTCAATTTTATATCTGGAAGGTTCTAATAAATATTGAATTTCTGATTTGAATGTATAAATTGTTCCTGATAAACAAACAATAAATAAAACGATTGAACTTGCTATACCCAACCAAAGGTGAAGATCGTTCATTAATTTTCGAAAAGTGTATTTCTTTGCTTTTGCTTTCATGGTTCTGATTAATAAAAATACAAACACGATTCTATCTACATAAAACCGTGTTTGTACTATTAATAATATAACTAATGTTTATTAAAATTTATAAGTAAGTTGAGCTGCGAAGTTTCTTGGCGCAATCTCATTAATGTAACCACCTCTGTAATATGAAGAATATCCATTTGCATCAAATAAATTATTCATAAAAACACTTAAAGTAGCTTTTTTATAATTGTAAGCTAACTGAGCATTGATTGTTGTGTACGATGGCATATCAAACGGTCTTACATTTGTGTTTGTATTGTGAGAAGTATCTGCCGATCTAGCAAATTCATTTACAGGTCTTTTTCCTACGAAATAAACACCAACACCAACAGAAAATCCGTCTAAAACACCTTGGTCAAACTTATAATTTGCCCATCCATTTGCTGAATGTTCAGGAGCATTCATTGGTGCAGAACCATCAACGTAGTTAGGGCTATCCATATATCTAGCATATAAATTAGCGTATCCCAACATTACTTCTAAGTTATTTGTAATCTTACCGTTGATTTCTAACTCAAATCCGTTTCTTTTTAAACTTCCAGCTAAAATACTTTCTGTTTTAGATTGTTCGTTTGTTACCGGATCAATGTAAGGTGCCAATAAATTAGCTTGATTGATGAAGAAGTATGTAAAGTTTACTCCTAAATGATCATTATACCAGTTTGATTTAAATCCAAATTCAAATTGTTTTGTATGCGCTGGACCTGCAAATGATCCTCCGTGCAACAATTTATTTGACTGTCTTAAACTTGTTGTTGTTGTATATGATGCAAATGTACTGATGTTATCTTGTGGTTTGAAGATTAAACCAAACATCGGATTCCAGCTATCAACCGTCATATCCTTTGTTGTATTTCCGTTTAATCTGCTGTAACGAACACCTAACATAGCGCTTAATTTATCTCCAAACTGGATATAATCTTGTGCCATAAATCCAATTGTTGGAGACATTGTACGAGTTGTATTAATGTCTTCGTAAATAATGTCGTCTGGCAATTCATTGTTAATTGCTCCTAACACATTAATATCGCTTACAAAATCTACTAAAGCTGGTTTTCCTTCTTTGTCTGTTCCCCAAATTTTTCCTTTTGTAGACCCAGCAATTGTTTTTGTTTGTCTATAATCGAATCCTAATTGGAAAGTATGTTTGAATTCTCCTGTAATAATATCTTTTCCTACCAAATCAGCCTGAAAAACTGAGTTATAATCATCTGAAGTACTTTTTGATACTGTTCTTCTAATATCTGCATATTCGCTCCAATTATTGCCAATTGCATTTTTAGATTTTACAGTTGCAATATTTGTTGCACGCCCATTTTGATCATAGATTGATGCTGTATATGACGCTCTAAAGCTTAAATTATCTGTCAACTGTCTTTCGAAACGAGCCACATAATTTTGCATCGTAATTTTATCCTTATCTCCTTTAAATCCTAAGAATTTGTTATGAGGCATTTTATAAAGTCTATCAACATAATCTGGACCTAAATTTACAGTTCCTTTATCAGTTGTATAATCTCCGTTCAGATAATCCATCTCAACAGTTAACTTTGTTTTATTGTCAATCTTCCATGCTAATGATGGATTGATATAAAAATGCTCATTGTTTACGTATGTTCTCCATCCGTCATTTCTTTCATATGCTGCGTTTAAACGGAAAGAAACAGTTTCTTTTTTATCTAATACTTGTTCAAAATCTATTGTTGGTCTAACTTGTCCGTAACTACCTGTTCTAAATCCAACTTTTCCACCATTTTTAAAGTTTGGTGTTTTAGTTACTAAGTTAATTACACCACCTGCTGCGCCTAAACCATTTCCAATTCCTTGTAAAATAGACGCTGATCCTTTAATTACTTCAACACTTTCTACACCTTGCATGTCTGAAATAGCAGAAGCTGTTCTAAAATCAGAATCCATTCCAACACCATTTCTTAACACAGGAGTTCCTCTAAATCCACGAATTGTCATACTTTCTGCTGGTCCACCATATGTTGAAAATAATGTAACACCCGCTACATTTCTTGCCGCATCTGTAATGGTTAATGCTCCTTGTTCTTGAATAATGTGATCTGAAACAATACTAATTGATTGCACTTGATCTTGTAATCCTAAAGGTAAACGAGTAAGATTTTGTAGTTGTTTTACATTCTTATTACTTCTTCCGTAAACAGTAATATTTTCTAATTGGCTATCTGCTACTAAAATAAAATTTATTACTTCTTCAGGTTTTGTAATAACAATATCTCTTACTGATGAAGAATAACTAACAAAAGAAGCTTTCATAGTTTGTTTTCCTCTTTCTACATTAGTTAATTTATACTCTCCATTTTCATTGGTTTGAGTAGCCACGGTAGAATTACCTACTTGAATTGTTGCATAAGGCATTGGTTTATTTCCTTCATCTACTACTCTTCCTTTTATGGTAGATGTTTGAGCAATACTAATTGTTGTTCCAACAACAACTAGTAAAAAAGTATATAATGATTTCATTTATGTTTGGTTATTTAGAATTATTACAAACAGTGCAAATGTAAAATGATTCTAAACAACACACAAATTTTATTAAGATTTTTTTTAAATAAGATTTTATTATAAAAAAATAACACTCAGAAGTGCCATTTTTAGAGATATTTTATCAAATGAATAAAAATGCATTTTCTATATGAAATAAATCATAGCTTGCATTTTGTTTGCTTATTGCAATAATATCAAAGCGTATTTCTTCTATTGCATTGGTTAATTCTACAAAGGCATTTGCTGCCTGAACTAAGCGTTTTATTTGAGCTGGTTTTACAAATTCTTGCGGTAAGCCAAACTCTAAACTACTTCTGGTTTTTACTTCTACAAATACTAAAAAATTGTCTTTACGAGCAATAATATCTACTTCATTTTTTAAATAGCGCCAATTTCTATGCAATATTTCATAGTTTTTTTCTTGCAAAGCTTCTACAGCAAGCTGTTCTCCTTTTTTACCTAGATCTTTTGATTTCATTATTGCAAAAATTTCAACTCAGTTGCTTCTTCTGCTACGCTAAGAGCAATAGAGGTTCCTAATTTTAACGCTAAATTATTCTTCACATGTCCTGCAGGAAAATTAAATACAATTGGATAATTGTATTCTTTTGTTAGCTCCAAAATTATTTGTTCTGCATTATATCCAAACGGAATAGAATTATCATGCATATCTGTCATCCCTCCAACTATCAATCCTTTTAAATTTGAAAGTTTATTATTTCTTTTCAAATTATGCATCATTCGATCTACGTGATATAAATATTCATCCAAGTCTTCAATAAACAATATTTTATTTGCAGTATCAATTGCAGAAGCAGATCCCAACAAGCTGTATAATATTGATAAATTACCACCTACCAACTCTCCTATTACATTTCCTGTTTTATTCATTTGATTAAAAGGAATCGTATAAGAAAGCTCTTCTCCAAAAATTGCGCTATGCAAAGAGTTCTTAGCATCATCTGTTGCATTTGGCACACTGAATGTCATAATACCGTGAATTGTTGCGGTAGACAACACATTCAAATGGCTATGTAATGTGGTTACGTCACTAAAACCAATTAACCATTTTGGATTTTTGTGCAGCAAACTAAAATCAATCTGATCTATAATTCGCACTGTACCATATCCTCCTCGAGCGCACCAAATAGCTTTTATATTTGGATTGGCAAGCTGCTTATTAAAATCGGCTACACGTTCTGCATCCGTTCCTCCAAGCTGAAAATTATCCAAACCAATAGTATCTCCCAATACAACATTTAATCCCCAAGAAGTTAATAAATCAATTCCTGGCTGTGCTTCTTCTTTACTAAATTTTCTTGCTGTACAAACAATTGCAACGGTATCGCCTTTTTGTAAATAGGGTGGTATTATATTCATTATTTCTGTTTTCAAGGTTCAAAGTCAAACTGCAATTGCACGGCCGCAATTACTTTCTCTTCTTTTTTATTATTTAAATTACTGATTGTTATGCCAATTAAACGAACCGAATCTTCCAATTCTTCTTGATAAAGTAATCGCTTTGCTAAATCAAATAATATTGTTGCATCAGACAAAAAATAAGGCAGCGTCATACTTCTAGTTTTCTGAATAAAGTTAGCATACTTTATTTTCAAAGTAATGGTTTTACCAGCCAAATTTTGTTTTTTAATACGCAAGCTCAACTCATCAATAATTTGTTCAAGTTTTTGTTCAAGATAAATTTCTGAGCTCAAATTTTCTTCAAACGTACGTTCTGTACCTACTGATTTTATTTTTCGATTGGGCTCTACTTCAGAATTGTGAATTCCTCTAACGATATAATAATATGATTCGCCCGACTTACCAAAATGCTGTACAAGAAATTCCATCGATTTTTGCTTTAAATCAAACCCAGTAAATATTCCAAAATGATACATTCGCTCGGCTGTTTTTTTTCCAATTCCAAAAAATTTTTTGATTTCTAATTGTTCTAAAAACGATTCTACTTCATGTGGATTAATTGTTTTTTGCCCATTTGGTTTATTATAATCACTTGCAATTTTTGCCAAAAACTTATTAATAGATATCCCTGCAGAAGCGGTTAATCCTGTTTGTTCCCAAATTTTTGTTCTAATTTCTTGTGCTATAATTGTTGCACTTTTTAAATTTTTCTTGTTTTCAGTAACATCTAAAAAAGCTTCATCAAGAGCCAAAGGTTCAACTAAATCGGTATATTCATGAAAAATTGTTCTAATTATTTTCGATATTTCCTTGTATCGATCAAATCTTGGTGGAACAAAAATAAGCTGCGGACATCTTTTTAATGCTTGTACTCCGCTCATTGCGCTTTTTACACCAAATTTTCTGGCTTCATAACTTGCCGCAGCCACAACTCCACGCTGTCTTCCGCCTCCAACAACCAACGGTTTTCCTCGCAAATCAGGATTATCTAAAGCTTCTACTGACGCATAAAAAGCATCCATATCGATATGTATTATCTTTCGCTTCATCCTTATTTAATAATCTTTCAAAGTAATTAAAAAATACACAAATTCTTACAAAAAAAATATTTTTTAGCAGCTTTTTCACAAACCTTATCACTTAGTTTTTTTTAAATTTGTATGAAACAATTTTCATTTTTATGAGAATGTTTCAATTTGGTATACGTACCTAAAAAACTATTTAATCAAAGATTAATAAAATGCTATTCAATGAATGAATTTTTAGTTCAATCGTTTATTTTTTTATTTGCAGCTGTTGTTTGTGTACTGATTTCAAAGAAATTGGGAATGGGTTCGGTTTTAGGCTATTTATTTGCTGGGGTTTTAATTGGTCCTTTTGCCTTGGGTTTTGTTGGAAACGATGGGGCAGATATTATGCACGCAACCGAATTTGGTGTTGTAATGATGCTTTTTTTAGTGGGTTTAGAGCTTGATCCTTCTGAATTCTTTAAAATACGACATAAAATTATTGGCTTAGGTGCAGCACAATCTATAGGAACTACTTTACTTGTTACGCTAATTGCACATTATGGTGTGGGATTAAACATTAGCACATCTATTACAATAGGTTTTGTTATTACAATGTCATCAACTGCTATTATCTTGCAAACAATTTCCGAAAAAGGATTAAATAAATCCGAAGTCGGTAAATCTAGCTTTGCAGTATTGCTATTTCAGGATATTATGGTAATTCCTATAATGGCTATTATTCCTTTGTTGGCTGTTTCTCAGAAAACACCTATTGCTACCAATAATAATGATTTGCTAGATGGCCAACCTGTGTTAATGAAAACAATGGCTATTCTTGGTGCGATTACAGTTATTTTTTTAATTGGAAATTACATTATAAATCCTTTGTTTAAATCGGTTGGGCGTTTAAAAATTAGAGAAATTTATACCGCTTCTGCTTTGCTTTTGGTAATTGGTGTATCGTTATTAATGCAAGAAGTAGGATTGAGCCCTGCATTAGGAGCTTTTATTGCCGGTGTGGTATTGGCAAACAATCCGTACAAACATCAATTAGAAAGTGATATTGAACCTTTTAAAGCACTTTTACTAGGTATCTTTTTTATTGCGGTAGGTTCAACAATAAATTTTAAAATAATAGCTGATCAGCCATTAATAATCTTAGCATTACTAATTGGATCAATGGCATTAAAGGCAATTGTATTATTAGCAATTGGTAAATGGAAGAAGTTACCCAATGATCAATCCTTTTTGTTTGCCATATTGTTGTCTCAAATTGGAGAATTTGCCTTTGTTATTCTTGCATTGGGCAAAACCATTAACTTAATTAATCAAATGTGGTATGATTATTTATTGGCAACAACAGCCTTGTCAATGGTGGTTACCCCAATTTTAATGTTATTGAATGAAAAATGGATAAGTCCATATTTAGGTATGTCGTCTTCAGATCAAAATGAAAAACAACCTTATGATGATTTATCACACATTAATACAAACAAAAAAATTATCATTGCTGGCTTTGGTGATTTTGGAAATACAATTGGTCGATTATTACAAGCAAGTGATATTCCGGTTTTAATTTTAGATAACGATCCACAACGCGTAGAAATATTACGTAAAATTGGTTTTAATGTTTACTACGGAGATGCTACATCCATCAATTTATTGAAATCTGCAGGAGTAGAATCTGCCGATTATGTAATTGCAGCAATGGATCCGCCAGAAGCTAACTTACAATTAGCCGAAGTTTTGCGAAAGAATTTTCCGAATGTAGAAGTTATGATTAGAGCTAAAAACAGAAAGGCAGCATATGAATACCTACAAGATGGATTTACAGAAGTATATAGAGAAACTTTTTTCTCTGCTGTTTATCTTGGAAAAAGCATCTTGGAAAAGCTAGGACTAAGTCAAGAAGAAGCGAGAATTCAAAGCGAATTATTTATCAATAGCGATAGAGAATCTTTACGAAAATTAGCCAAAGACATTCATAGCTTTGAAGATTATATTACACTTTCTAGAAAAGAGTTTGAAATTCAATCAGAGTTATTAAAAACAAATTTGAAAAATAGACGAAAAACGGAAAGCTTAAATAATGACGAATAAAAAAAGCGAGTGATACTCGCCTTTTTTATTTTACATTTCTATCTTGTGCATCTGTATTTAATACTTCAACCGTGCTTCCTGTTGGCAGAAAAAACTCTGAAGGAAAACTTTTAAAATATTTCAACGTTGACTTTGCAAGTTCTTTCGTTTCTGAAAAAGGAATGTTTCTAGATCGGAACGCTAAAAATAACGATAATCCGAAACTAACTGTAAAATTCATAAATCCAATTAACCACATTCCAATAAAAGCCCAAATTAACATAGAATTTGGCGCATCAAATCCCGAACCATAAAATCCTAAAGCAATATTACCACTTACAAAGGTAATATGTCGAATATCTATTCCTAAGCCTAAAAAAGTACCTATTGCCCCACAAGTACCCATAAACAAACCAAAACAAATATTAGAGGCAATTCCTGGCCATTTTGTATCTACCCAATTTGCCCATTTTGTGGTACGTGCAATTCCGAAATTATGTTTTAAAATAGGATGTTCTTGTATTCGATAAAAAACTTGATTGTGTTTATTTCTATTTGACACATTTCCTGAAATAATACCAGAAAGAAATAAAAACACACCCGCAATTCCAGCATGAAAAAGTGCTCTAGATTCGATTGGATCAGCATCAACCAAAAGTTTTTCCCATTCATGAGCTACAATATTCACTTCAAAAATAGAGTCAATTCCCCAAACCAATAAAAGTGCAATTGGAAATGCTAGAATAACATTTCCGATAAATGCAATAAATTGTGATCGGAATAATCTAGCAAATAATTTAGCAAATCCTACGTGTTTATCTGCGCCATCAATATGATTCTTTCTACCATCTTCTATTGCTTTAATAATAGTAGCGGCAGTCATAGCAGGTTGTTTTGTAGCCAGTGTAAAACCAAGCAAATAAATAAGACAAAAACCCAATGCATAATTTAAACTATATAACATAGCGTGTCCAAAAATACTAGCATCTGTTTCGTGTGCAAATACTTTTAAAATACACATAAAACCAACAACAATTCCGGCTCCCATTGAACCTCTAAACATATGCCAATATTCACGCGCAGTATTTGTAATATAATGCTCACCTGTTTTGGCTGTATGTTGAGTAATTTCGTACGAAATTAATTGAGTGCTTTCCTTAATCAGTCCTGTTACGTTATACTTATAACAATTGTATTCTATTAATTTTCGCACAAGCTGAATACTATTTCTTCGTTTAGATTCATCGATCGAATTTGTATCAACAACAATTAATGAAATAAGAACTTCTACTCGACTCAATTGTTGGCGCAAACGCAATAAACTTTGATTTACTTTAATAGAAATACCATACTTAGAACTATTCTTAAATGCCTGATTGACGAATTCATTACATTGTTTATGAAAAACTTTAATTTGTCGCCAAGTAATATCATCAGTAGTTAAATAAGAAATTTCGCCCTTTAACAAATCATTTGTGGCTTGCATTACTTCTCTTTCCAAAGCTAAAAAAGGGCTTTCAAAATGAGAATATTCGGGCACCATTCGAATAATATAACTTTCCATGGCTCTACCGCTCATACGTTGTGATATTAAAGCGATAGAACTCAGTAATTCGCCAATAGAAGAATCGTCACTTACATTATCAAAAATACTATGAAACCCTAATAATTCATACATTTCTTCAAGCTGTTCCATTGGAATCATATCAATCCAAATAGCATCAGTATGCTTAAAGAAAACCTGATTTAAAATATACTCATACGTATCCTTTTCTGGCTGATAAGGTAAAACCTTTGCCCATAAACGCTTTTTAACTTCGTAAATAAAATCTGAGTCTTGCAGAATACCTGCATCAGAAATCATTCTACTAAAATGCCTATTCGAAAATAATCGTTGTAAATAATCAATTAAAGCTAATCGCTCTGATTCATGCGTTTTTAAATATGTAACAAAAGAATCAATAGAAACACGATTAATTTTCTTTACATCATTTGGTCGAAAAAGATGAACCAAGTCAACTAGAAAAAATATATCGTCATCTGTATATATCTTGCCATCAACAATATATTTCCCAAAAAGTTCTTCTATTCCTTGTGGCGATTTCAATATATATCTTAATTTCATCTGAAAATAATTTCAATTTTATATTATTACACACAAATATTCATAACTTGCTATAAATTTACATTTAATTTTAAATCTTATGATCGAAATCGAAAGAAAATTTCTAGTAAACTCTTTTAGTTTTATAAATATCGCTACTCAAAAAAATGAAATTTCTCAAGGCTACTTAAATAGCAATCCTGAAAGAACTGTTAGAATACGATTAAAAGATACTAAAGGTTTTTTAACTATAAAAGGAAAAAGCAATGAGTCTGGAACCAGTCGCTTTGAATGGGAAAAAGAAATTGATTTTAACGATGCTAAATCATTACTAATTCTGTGTGAAGATTTCGTTTTATCTAAAACTAGATACTTGGTTCCAATTGAAAAACACATCTATGAAGTTGATGTTTTTCACGGAGATAATGATGGGTTAATTATAGCTGAAATTGAATTACAGCAAGAAAATGAAACTTTTATAAAACCTGAATGGTTGGGTGAGGAAGTAACGGGCAAAAAAGAATATTATAATTCATATTTAGCAAATCACCCTTTTCTTACTTGGAAATAACTTTATAAAAAAATATTTTTTTAGGGAATTTATATTTTATCAATATTCTACACATGTGACTCCATACCTCAAAATGTAGAAAATTTCCCCAATAATATTCTCACTATATTCAATTTATATATTTATAATTCTGTTTTTCAACTTATTTACAAAAACAAAAAATATGTAATTTAAACTCTTTAATTAATTTAGGGCTCTAAAAATTAAGTGTCATTTACTATTGAATATCCTCAACCAAACGCTCAACTTTTACATCTAAAACTCCGCGTCCAAGATTATCTGTTAAGTCCATAAATGCACGTTTAGACATATCTACACTTCTGCCTTTTGTAAATGGCCCTCTATCTGTAACAGTTAAAACAACCGAACGTTTATTTTTTAAATTTGTTACTTTAATTTTTGTTCCAAATGGCAACGAACTGTGTGCTGCTGTGTACTTTGCATTATCAAACACTTCTCCGCTAGCTGTTCTTTTTCCTGTAAATTTATCATGATAATATGATGCTTTTGTCTCTTCATTTACCGTTTCCAAATCATCAACTAATTCTCCTATAACAATAGAATCAGAATCATCTTCAAAACTTACATCAATACTCGCAATTGTATCAATTACTTTTTTTGCTTCTACAGTTGGTTCAATTTTTTTGCCTTTTAATTTATCTCCTTCACCAAAACTTGATAAAGTAATTACTGCAATAATTAAAGCGATATAGTGATATAATTTCATAATTCAATTCTAAATGATTTTATATACTATTCAATAAACATACCAAACAAAAAAAGCTGATGAAAAACATCAGCTTTTTATTTCTATTTGAAGAATTTAATTATTGTTGAATTGCTTCAAAAATTGGTGTTCCAATATTTCCATTCGGAAATTCGATTTTTAATATTTGAGCAATTGTTGGAGCAATATCTGTCATATGTGTTTGACGAGTTGTTTTTCCTTGTTTTACACCCCATCCCATAAAAATGGCAGGAATATGAGCATCATAAGAATTCCAACTACCATGAGTAGTTCCTGGAGCATCTTTTTTACCGCTGAACCATTGTGGCTCTAAAATATATTGAATTGCTCCGCTTCTTTTGTAATTATATCCGTTAATTATTCTTTCTCTTAACATCTGAGGAATTGAAGACTCAGCAACCTCTTCCATATCTGCAACAAAGGCAATACCATCAAGTTTTTTCATTTCTTTAATGATTACTTTTTTAATATCATCTTCATCAAGATCTTTTTCAGCTATTAGAACATTATTCAAATGAATTTGATAGTTAGATAAACTTTTCACCAAATCTGTTACACCAAATTTAGCTTCTAATTTACTATTAAGCATCTCCTTAACTACTTTAGTTTCAAAATAACCAGCATTTCCTTTTTTATCAGAAAAAAACTTTGGATTATGAGCTGCTCCATGGTCAGCACTTAAAAAAAATGTATAATTTCCTTTTCCAATTTTTTCATCTAAATAAGAAATAAAATCAGCTAAATCTCTATCTAAACGTAAATATGTATCCTCAATCTCAATAGAATTAATTGCAAACTGATGGCCTACGTAATCAGTAGATGATAAACTCACAGCTAAAAAATCGGTTACATTATATGGATTTTCACCTAATTTTTCTGCTTCTATTGCTTTTTTTGCAAATTCTAAAGTAAGAGTATTTCCTTGAGGAATACTTTTAATTAAATCATACCCATTATCCTTTTTCAATTTAACAAGATCTCTTGGAAAAATAGGTGTTTTTTCGCCTTTAAAAGTCTCTTCATATAAATTGTTATCAGATGTACTCAATTTATACGTTTCAATCGGAAATAGCGTATTCCATCCTTCTTTATAGTATTTATCAACTAACTTTTCTTTATTAAAAGCACTAACCCACTTTGGAAGCTCTTTCATATAAAAAGAACTAGAAATCCAATTACCTGATTTACCATCAAACCAATAAGCTGCATCGGCAAAATGACCCGCAGGCAAAATTCCACCTCTATCTTTAATTGCTATACCAACTACTTTTGATTGAAAATTAGTAGCTAATTTTAATTGATCAGTAATAGTAGATACAAGCAAATTCTTAGGTGATTGTTGTCCTACTTTTCCATCTGCACCAACACCAACTACACTATCATCTTGAGTACAATACATACTTTCACCTGTAGCTTGAATAATAAAATCATTTCCTGCAATTCCATGAATAGCCGGCACACTTCCTGTATAAATAGTACTGTGTCCTATAGCAGTAAAAGTAGGAACATAGTCAATCAATGTGTTCTCACTAGAGAAACCATCATTAAGTAAACGTTTAAACCCATTTTCAGAATATCTATCCGCATAACGATATAAATAATCCCATCTCATTTGATCTACTACAACTCCAACTACAAGCTTAGGTTTTTCAGAAGCCAATAAAGCAACTGAAAATAAACAACTAAAACTTGAAAGGATGATTGATTTTAATTTCATTTATTTGTTTTTATAGATTACAATTCATAAATAGAATTACGCAAAACTAATAAACCTATTTATAAAAGAACAGTTATTTAGGTCAATTTTATATAAATACTTATACACAACTAACATTAGCAAATGTCCAAAATAAAATAAACAACTATATTATCACAATATTAAAAAAAAGTCATGTCAATATTTATAATAATAAAAATCTCCCTCCTTGAAGATTCCTTTTTTAAATGAATTCCAAAAAAAAAGCCTGACTACAACTGTAATCAGGCTTTTAAAAGAAGGGCAGCGACATACTCTCCCACCTTACGGCAGTACCATCTGCGCTAGCGGGCTTAACTA
>JASLED010000078.1 GCA_030151255.1 Flavobacterium sp. | reverse complement strand
ATAAGTTGCGCCTTCCAATGTTTTCATACTTGACACACATTTGAGCCTTGTTATAGATAAAGTTATAACAATAGTGAATAAATATAAAAAATGTTATATTTGTTATCTGTAAAATCAATGTTTACAACACTTTAAACTGTTATATAACAAAAAGTATGAGTATAGTTACTAGGGCTGAATTTGCAGCATTATGCAATCGTGATGTTAAGTTCGTGAATGTTTATGTTTCACGAAAAAAGGTTATGCCTATGCTTGATGATAAGTCTTTGATTGATACTGAAAACCCTGTAAATGTTTTATTTGCAAAAGAGCAAAAAGCAAACGACGCTAAAAAAAAGAAAGAAGCCAAAAAGCCCCCCTCTGCTGCTCCAATTGAAAAGCTTTACACTGATGTTGTCGAAGTTATTGAAGTGGAAAAACCTAAACGATCAAGGTCCACAAAAAAAGAGATTGACCAAGCCGATGAAATGCTTTCATGGGATGCAAGAAAAAAAAGAGCTGATGCGCTTCGGGCAGAATCGGCAGCAGAAAAAGAAAAGCTTCAAGTTGAGAAAATGATGGGCCAATTAATGCCCACGGAACTAGTTCAACAAATTTTAAGAATAAACCTACAAAGTATTTTTAAAGAATTCGAGGCGGGGTGTTTAAATATTGCATCTACTTATTGTGATATTATGGCAGGTGGTGACAGGGTTCTTTTAGGTAATGTTACAGACAAACTTAGAGAAGTGTTGGATGATACAATACAGCGATCAAAAGAAGTGGCAGAAATAGAAATAAATAACGCAATTGAAGAATATGCAGAAACAAGAAACAGAGGAGAAAGGAAATAGTTGGCTAAATTCATATAAGCCAATTCATAGTTTGGTGTATGACATTTCCATGGTAAAACCCGTTCCTAGTGAATGGGCAGAGAAAAAATTAATTATTCCACCTGGAGTGTCAAAAGTTACGGGTAGGTTTAGTTATGATTTAACCCCGTATACTCGAGAGGTTGTTAACACCCTCTCTGCCGCTCATCCTGCCAAGGCTGTGGCAATTATGAAAGGGGCTCAAATTGGATTTACTCAAGGGCTTGTTATGCCCGGACTGCTTTATATAATTTCTGAAAACCCTGCTCCAATTTTGTATTTGGCAGGTGACAAGACACTTGCTCAAACTTCAATAACTGAAAGATTTGAACCAATGTTACATGCATCAGGTATGCAACATTTAATTAGACCTACTGTTATTAGGGCTAAAAATCAAAGAACTGGTGACACTTCTTCTAGTAAAGAATACGCAGGCGGTAGATTAACAATTGAGGGGACCCAGAATGTAGATAAGTTTAGACAGATTTCAGTTAAGTATATTTTTGCGGATGATTTTGAAGCGGCCCCAAAGTCTCATAAAGAAGAAGGATCGATCAGAAAGTTATTTGAAAAGCGAGCTATGTTTTACGGTAATACTGCAAAAATTTACTATATATCTACACCGGGTTTAAAACAATCTTCAAACATTGAGCCTGTTTATGAACTTGGAGATCAAAGGAAGTGGTTTTGGGAATGCCCTCATTGCAAAGAGGATATTACTCCTACGTGGTCCATTGAATTGGAAAATGGAGAAAGGGCAGGTGTGGTTTGGCAACTAGATGAAAATAATGCTTTGATCAAGGAAAGTGTAATGTATAGATGCGAGCATTGTCTAGGATATATCGATGAGAAAGAAAAATATATGCTTAACTTAAACGGCAAATGGAAACCAACTGTAAAACCAAAGATTGAGAATTTTTACAGTTATTATATAAATGCTATTGTTGCGCCTCCTGGTACAATTACTTGGAAAGATTTAGCTGAAGAATTTTTGCTTGCTTGCCCTCCTGGTGGAATGGTAAATAAATCTTTACTTCAAACTTTCTTGAATACTAACATGGGGTTGACATTTGAGGAAAAAGGAGAAAAATTAAGAGTGAATGAATTAATGAAAAACACTCGTAATTATTCTGTGGGTATTGTTCCTGATCAAACTAGTATTAGTGATGGTAACGGAGATATAGCGTTGTTAACGCTGTCATGCGATTTAGGAGGAATAATGAGCAGAGATATAAAAGATGTTCGTTTAGATTGGGAAGTGAAAGCACATAGCCGTAATGGGCAAACGTATTCTGTTGAGCATGGATCTATTGGTACATTCGTTAGAAAGAAACAACAAAGTAAAAAAGATTTTGAACAAGAGGGAAGTCGCCCTAAATGGACTTATGATTTTAATGTTCAAAATAGTGTTTGGCCAGAACTTGAATTTTTAATGCGTCGTGATTGGTTTTGTGAGAGTGGAAAAAAAATAAAGATAGGTTTAACAGTTGTTGATACAGGGCATTTTACCGAGTTAGCAATGAAGTTTATTCGTTCGTTTGATGACTTAACTATAACAGGAGTAAAAGGCCGAACAGAGTCTAATTTTAGATCACTTAGTAAAGTGACTGCTCCTGTTGAAAGATCTACAAAGGTTAAGGATTTGTATTTGTTAGAGGTTAATCAATTAAAGGATATTGTGGCAATGAACATGAATTTAGTTGAAGGGGACCATGGGGAGCAGCCAGAGGGATTTATGAACTTCCCTATGCCTTCGGATGGGCTTTATACGATGCGTTCTTATTTTAGTCATTTTGAAAGTGAGCGAAGAACGGAGGATATTAAAGATGGTGAGGTTGTTGGTTTTAAATGGGAAAAGGTAAATGAAGTGAATCACTTTTGGGACGTTCATATTTATAATTACGCAGCAAGAGATATTTTTATAGATATGTTAAAAAGGAGTGATCCTTCAAATTTTAAAAATATAACTTGGTCGGATTATTGTGATATGGTGTTGTAAAAAAATATATCTTTGTTTTAAAATGTATAAATATGAGTTGTTGTGTATTAACTTTAAAAGAATATCTGACAAGCTCCAAGACTTTACGTGATCGTATTGATAATCTTGAAAAGCTTATTGATGTTATGATTTTAAGCACCTTAGAGGCTTCTGAGGGCGGCGCTGCGCCAAACGTTTCAGAATATCAGTTAAATGATGGGCAGATGATCGTTCGAACGTCTTACAAAACTTACGCTGATTTGATTGGTGGTATTAAGCGATTAGAGGGTGTTAAGCAGATGTATATTAACCAATTGAATGGGCGTGTAATGACTTCCAGAGACATTAGATCTTTAAATAGAATATTATGAAAAATAAAATATTAAACTTTTTTGGAATCACCCCCCCTGCTGCTCCTTCAAGTTCTGTTATTGTTGAAACAGGTAACAGTGAAGTTATTTTTGGATCTGCTATGAGTTTTAGTTTCAATGGGGAAAAAACACCTGGAGAATTGGGAGCGCCTGTAAACATTTACCCTAATCATTACGCATTAAGATTAAGGGCTTACGAGGCCAATTTAACTCAAGACACCGTAAAGATCATAACCAATAAGTACTTTAAATGGACTATTGGTAACGGCCTTAAATTACAGTCAGAACCATTGGAAGATTATTTAAAGGCCAAAGGCTATGATGCTGATTGGGGGTTTTTGCGTTCAAATATAGAGGCTTCTTTTTCCCTATATGCTTCTTTAAAAGAATCTGATTATTCCGGAATGAATAATTTTCATGATAACGCAATGAGTACGTATGTAGATTCTTTTTTAGGTGGTGATTGTTTGGTTATTTACAGAATTGAAAAAGGTTATCCTACGGCGCAAGTTATAGATGGACAACAAGTAAGTGATCCTATTTTTACAAGTGAATATTACGAATTAGCTAAAGCTAAAGGAAACAGAATTAAGCATGGCGTTGAAATTGATCCTAAAGGGAAGCATGTTGCATATTATGTGCGTTCTGAATCCGAATTAGGGGTTTATAAACACGAACGAGTGGCCGCGTATTTAGATATTAAAGGATTTAGATTTGTAATGGCTAAGCTTGTTTATTTTGGCAAGCACAGGATAAATGACGTTAGGGGTGTTGGTGCTTTATCGGCTATTTTAGAAAAGGTTGATAAACTTGATAGATACACAGAGGCAACTGTTGGAAGTGCTGAAGAACGTGCTAAAATTGTGTATTCTATTACTCATGACGAGTATTCTACTGGAGAAAATCCAATGATTGAGCGCCAACGCGCTAATTTAGGGCTGCAAAGTGATGTTAGCGGCCAACAAGGCGCTGCTTTAATGGGTGCTGAATTAGAGAGATATGTTGCAAGGACCACAAATAAAACAACGGTTAACATGCCTAACGGGGCAAAACTGCAAGCTTTAGAAAGTAGAGCTGAGATAAATTACCAACCTTTGTTTGATGCTATATTTACTCAAGTTTCTGCGGCTCTTGACATGCCTCCCGAAGTAGCATTGCAGAAATTTAGCAGCAATTATTCAGCTTCTAGGGCGGCAATGAAAGTGTGGGAGTATATGGTTAAAATTGATCGCAATCGTTTTGCAAACGAGTTTTATAAGCCTTTTTATGATTTGTTTTTTTATTGTGAGGTTTTACGTAATGGGATAAGCGCTCCTGGATTTATTTCCGCGTGTGAATCAGATGATTTTATGACTATTGGCGCTTATACTAAATGTAGATTTGAGGGCGTTAACATGCCTCATATTGACCCTGTTAAGGAGGTAAAAGCAGTTAGAGAATTATTAGGTGAAAAGTATAAAGGAGTTCCAATTATTAGCTTAGATCAAGCGGCAGAGCAATTAAATCAAGGCGATTGGGATGAGAACTACAAAAACCTATTAGACGAGGTCAGCAAACATAATTTAAACGAAAGTGTAGACGATAACAGTAATAATAATATTTGATTTTATGCAAGATTTTTTTTTAAAACTAATTTTCCCTAATCCAGCGGTTTTATTCAGTTTAGGTGCTTTGGTGTTGTTAGATTTACTCACTGGAATTGTCAAGAGCAAAAGTAAAGGTGTTGCAACGGCTAGCCAAGGGATGAAAAAAACAGTCCAAAAGCTGACTACTTATTTATCGCTTATTCTTTTGTCGCTTGTTATGACGAATTTAGCCCAAATAACGTATGAATTAGAGGAGTATTTAAAAGAGCTTAATTTAGGATTGAATTCTATTTGTTTTGGGCTTGTTCATTTGGAAGTTAAGTCAATTTTGGAGAATTTGATAATTGCTAATACTAGTGAGTCAGGAGAACAGAATGAGGTGGCTAAACTTTTAGTTCCAATTCATAATGCTTGGATTTTAAAATTCAAAAATATTCATGAGTTTAATTACACTGAGACAAAAAAAGATATAATTAAAAAAATACACAAATGAGATATTTAGTAATTTTTATACTAGCGCTTTCCTTTATTGGATGCACTAGTATTGACAAGCAACATTTTAAGGCTCGTCAATACTATATGGAAAATAAGGATAAATTAGCGGAATTATGCGCTGCTGAATTTCCTGTTATTCCTGAGTATATTAAAGGGGAGGAAATTGTAAGGTACGATACAATTTCATATCCATATGAAGTTTTAGCGGATTGCCCCGATGGCACAAAGGTAGAATGCCCAAAACCGAAAACTATTATTAAGGAAGTTGTAAGGACTGATACGGTGAGACGCCCTGACCTTGCCCAAGAACAAAAATTAAGGGACAGGATAAACAAAGTCAATGCAGATAATGCAATTCTAAGAGCAGAAAAAGAAAAGGCTTTAGAAGGCTTAAAACAAAGTGAAAGTGAAAATAAGAGTAAAGATTGGATAATCATAGGTTTAATTTTTACTTTAGGTATTTGTGTATTTGTAATCATTAAAAAATAAAAAAAATGGATCAAGCAAAACAATTTGTACAGAAATATTTGCCTTATGCAAAAGAAATTGAAAAAGAAACAGGATTGCATTACATTGCTATATTAACACAATCTGCTTTAGAAAGTGGTTGGGGTAAAAGTGTAAAGGTAAATAATTTCTTTGGCATTAAATGGACTGGTAAGGGAGAAAAGCAATTGATTAGAACTAAAGAGGTGTTGCCTCATAGGAATTATAAATTTCCTGTAATTCATTCTATTGCTCCGCATCCTAAGGGGTTTTTGTATGACGTTGAGGATTATTTCATTAAATACCCCTCCCCTGCTGCTTCTTTTAAAGATCACTATGACTTTTTTTTAAGAAATCATAGGTATAAAGAGGCGTTAAAAGTGAAAGCCGACTACAATCTATTTTTTGAAGAAATAGCCAAAGCAGGATATGCAACAGCGCCTGATTATGCAAAAACTTTAAAAGAAGTTGCTAAAAGTGTTGTAAGAAGATTATAATTGTCTTATATTCGCATTGTGATTTTTCTTTTGGGACATAATTTATTGGCTGGTTGTAAAAAGACTTATGATTTATTTCGTAAGTCTTTTTTTTTGTATATATTTGTTATCAAAATTGCTATGAAATGAAAGTAAACTATGCTTTAGCTAGGGAAATTCATGGTGCAACGCCTTGGTGTGTTGATGCTGTTTCTTTTCCTGCTATGTTAGGTGTTTTGAAAGACGCTAAAAATGGTTTTTCTTTAGCCGCAGGGGAGGACAAGAATAATACTCCGTTCATATCGGCTGTAAAAAGCGATACTAGAGTTATTTTAGACGTAAGAGATCTTAAAAGCGAGGCTGACTTTAACGGAATAGGAATTATTCAAATAGATGGCCCAATAACCAACTCAGGAGGTGCTTCTAGCTATGGAATGTTAGAACTTGCTTCTATTATGAAAATTATGGCTAACGATAAACGAGTAAAATCTTTTATTATTTATGCTGATTCTGGGGGAGGTAGTTCGTTTGCTGTTGAAACTATGCAAGACGCTATTAAGGAAGTTCGTGAAATGGGAAAGGATGTTATTGGATTAGTTAGAAAAGGCGGTATGGCTTGTTCAGCTATGTACATGATACTTTCTTATTGTTCTAAAATATACGTTGAAAGTGAAATGTCACTTGTTGGATCTAATGGAACTATGATCGCATTTAACGGATATGCGGCAAATACTCAGTCTCCTGATGGGGAAAAACATATTGAGGTTTATGCTACAAAGTCAGTTGAAAAAAATATTGACTTTAGGGAGGCATTAAACAGCGATAATTACTCATTGTTAGTGGATAACTTGCTTGATCCTATTAATGAGCGTTTATTATCGAGAGTATTGGAAAATCGCCCTCAATTACAAGGAACTAATTGGGATAGCGGTGTATCTATTTTCGCAAAAGACGGAGTAGGATCTTATGTAGATGGAGTTAAGTCTTTTGGAGAATTATTAACAGAGGTAAAATTTAAACTTGAAAACAATATGACAATTGAACAATTAAAATCGGAGCACCCTTCGGTATATTCGGAAGTTTTGAATGTGGGTGTTTCTCAGGAACGTGATCGCGTAGGTTCATGGTTGGCGCATCATGAGGTGGATTCTGCTATTGTTGTTGATGGAATCAACAGTGGCAATCAGATTACTGCAACAGCAAGGGAGCAATTACTAGTTAAATCTATGGCAAAAGGACGTTTTGAGGCGTTAGAAAACGCATCTGCTCCAACTGTAACGCAACCTGAAAGCGAAACCCCCCCTGCTGCTCCAAAAAGCGAAGTAAACGAAGAAGAACAAAAAACAAACGCTGCTATTGAGGCCGCTTTTGGTTTAAAAAAATAATTTGCTATGAAAGTAGAACAAACAAAAAGCACTAGAAATCAATCCACTGCTCAATTTACTGAGGGGTGTGTGTTTATGGGTAACAATCGTTACGAAGAAGGTACTA
This sequence comes from Flavobacterium sp., assembly GCA_030151255.1. Classification (GTDB taxonomy): domain Bacteria; phylum Bacteroidota; class Bacteroidia; order Flavobacteriales; family Flavobacteriaceae; genus Flavobacterium. Next base: position 29,467 of record JASLED010000078.1, on the reverse strand, counting down.
TTTCAGTTGCTGTCGATACCACTGTTCAAAATGGTATGCTCTTGATCAGAGATGTTGCAAAACCTAACGGATTTAAGTTGGCTGAAAGTTCAAGCTTGTCTAGTTTTGTAGGTGTTTTAAAGGTTGGATTATTTCCAGTTGAATTAAAAACAGGATCTGACTTAAATATTGCGGTATGTGTTAAGGGTGATTTAGACGCTAATGCGCTTGTTATGCCTAGTACAGTTACATTAGATACTGTGGTAGATGATAAGTTTTTGCGTGATGTAATCGAGGGTAGTGGATTGCATTTAATTGCGACTACCGAGCAAACTAAATTTTAACAATTTAAAATAAAAGATATGTCTGGTATTACATTTAATAACCATAGGTCTACATTTAAGAAAAGCTTAATCGCTAGTGTTGTTGAGCGTCCGCGTCCTAAAAAGGGATTTGAGGGGTATTTTCCACGCCGAACTCACGAAACTGCAATGTTAGCAATTAACGTTCTTAGGTATGGCCGTAAAGTGGCTGTTGACGTTATTCGTTGTACAGATCCACACATGAATACTTTTTCCAAAAATGCTGAAAACTTATACATTCCGCCTCAATATTTTGAGGGATTCAACGTGTGTAAGTGTGATGGTTATTGGGAAACGTTTGGCGCTCCTGACGGCAACATGATGACTAATAGACTTGCCGCATTGGCTAATAGTTCATTGGACAAGACTTCGTATCTTATTGATATGATTGAGCGCGCAATTGAGCTTCAAAGAATCCAAGTATTAACTACTGGTGTGGTTGTGCTTAAAAACGGTGATTCAATCGACTACGGGCGTAAAGCTGACTCAATGAAAGTGCTTACTGGAGCGGCTAAATGGGATGCTCAAACAGCTAATATCATTGGTGATATTAGAACGGGTTGCGAGTTCTTGAGAACTGAGGGGCAATCTACTTCAAGTGAAGTTTCTGCTGTTATGGGTGGTGATGCTTTTGAAAATATGATTTCAAATGAGGCTTTTCAAAAAGAATTTGATTTAAGACGTATTGACCGAGCTTATATCAATGCGCCTCAAATGGATGAGGTTACTGGTATGGTTTTCCAAGGGCAAATTTCTACGGGAGATTTTAAGGTGAATTTATTTACTTACAATGAAGTTTACGAGGATGCTGCAGGTAACACACAGCGTTATTTAGACAAAGATACTGTTGTCTTATTGCCAACTGACTTTACGGGTGAAACTGGGTTTGCTGCAAACGAAGGATGGTTAGGTGAAGGTATGGCGGCTAGACCTGTATTAATCGCTGACGAGTACTTAATCAGTGACGTTTTAGATATGCGTAAGACTGCTTGGGAGATCAACGTTAAGTCGGCTCCATTAGCTATTCCTTTCCACGTTAACCGTATTTATACACTTAAAACAGCTTAATTATGGCACAGTACAAAGTAAAAGTAATTGGAATGCTTGTTAGAGGTAACAAGATGGCTAAATATGGCGAAATCGTTGACGAGGTAAACTTATTAACTGACGCTAAAGTTTTAGTTAAGGATGGATTTGTTGAGGCTGTTGTCGGTAACGCCCCCCCTGCTGCTACAAATGAGTCTGACGAGGCAAAAGCTGACGAGGCAAAAGCTGACGAGGCAAAAGCTGACGAGGCAAAAAAGAATCCACTAATAGAGGGATCTAAAAAAAAGTAAAGTATTATGGCGGGTAATCTATTAAAACAAGCTCGCAAAGATGCTTTAACCATAAATAAAGCAATTGGTTGGGAGGAAGATATTTTATTGTCTACTCCTGACCAATCTTTAAAAATTAATCTAAAGGGGATACATACAAAGCATCATTTAAGCATTGATGATCTAGGACAGCGAGTTAATTCTAAAAATGCTCATATTTTAATAGATGAGAAAGATTTAATTTCTAGTTCTTATCCATACAGAAATCAAACAGGTAATGTGGCTTTAATCGGACATTATGTAGATGTGGCGGATTCGAATGGTGATATTAAGAAATTCATCATAAATGAAAATTGGCCATCTGAAACATTTGGACTTATAGTGTGTATTTTAGGAGATATTGACAAAAAAAACGGAAATCATGGCGGTGTTGATCGAGGAAGAAATAGGTTTAGGTAATTTCGAGTTGGTCCGAAATCGAATTGGAATTATTTTAGCTGAGGAAATTTACAATCAGTTAGATAAAACTAATAGTGATTTAGATTTAGGTATTTTCATCGAAAGGACTATCCCTATTGATGACTCAGAGGAAGCTGTAATTAATGTTAGCGTGGCTGATGTAAATTATCAGGATCATAACTTAGTGTCTATGCAAGGCAGTTATAACTTCTTTATAGATGTTTATGCAACTCAAATAAACAGCCCTGAGCGTGTCCAAATGATACTTAACTACGTTAGATATATTTTATCTAATCAACGTTATAGAACTCTTGATTTTAAGCCTGGATTTATTGGCGGAACTTATGTAAGTAGTTTTGAAATTAAAACTGATTTATTGGCTCAGGATTCTAGTTTTGTCCGTATTTCAAGATTAATTTTTAACGCTAGAATTATGGAGGGTGAAAAACAAAATGAGGGAATCGATTTATATTTGAATGAAACAAATTACAAGATAGGCGAAACCCCATATGGTTACAAGGTAATTTTTAAAAACGAATAAAGCATGGCTATATCAACTGCAATCGGTAGCGAGAGACGTTCACGCGTAAGTGGTTATCGAATTATGAAGGGTTTTTTTGATACTCAAAGCCCAAATTTACCACAACAAATTTTAATTGTTGGTGTTCCTAACACAGCAAATAAAGATATTGTGGATTACACAAAAATGACCGAGGTTATTTCAGCTAAGGAAGCAGGGGAAATGTTTGGATATGGTTCACCTATTCATCAAGCAATGCGCATTCTGCGCCCTGTCTCTGGTGATGGTGTTGGCGGAATACCTACATTTGTTTTGCCGTTAGAAGTAGCAGGGACGGCTTTAAAATTAAAGATTGAAATATCAGGCACGGCAACTAAGGACGGAAATCACAATTTAGTCATTAATGGACGTGATTCTGTTGATGGTTACAATTATGCTTTTCAAGTTTTGGAATCGGATATGCCTAACGATATTGCGACTGTTATTTCAGATGCTGTTAATGGAAATATCTATTCTCCTTTTACAGCTGTTGTTGAATCAGATTCTGTTATTTTGACATCAAAATATACAGGTGTTGTTTCTAACGACTGTAATGTATCTATTTCTGCAAAGGATAGTTTTGGGCTTACTTACGCTATCACAGATGTAAGCGCAGGAAGTGGAAATCCTAATATTTCAAGATTAGAGGGTGCGTTGTCCACTAATTGGGTTACATCTATTTTGAATACTTGTGATGGGGATTTATTTAAGGAGTTCGAACGTATTAACGGAGTGCCTTTTTTAAGCAATCCAACAGGTAGATATACGCCGTATATTTTCAAGCCTTTTATGGCATATACTGGAATTGTATCTACTACCGTTAATGACTACATTGAACTTTCTGAAAAAGCTACAAATGTTGAGCAATGTACTAACGTTATTTGTCCTGCGCCTGGTTCTAAAGGAACGCCTGCAGAAGCCGCGGCAAATGTGGTTGCATTGTTTACGCGTACAATGCAAGATACACCAGAGAAAGATGTAAATGGAATGGCTTATTTGGATATGCCGTTGTCGGATATGCCTAGTTTTGAAATGTTTGTTGATTACAATGTACGTGATCGTTTTGTAAAGCTTGGTATTTCCAATGTTACGTTTGAGAATAAACAATTTATTATTCAAGACTTGGTTACTACTTATCACGTTGAGGGGGAGTTTCCGTATCAATTTGCGTATTGTAGAAACTTAAACTTGGATTGGAATGTCAAGGACGCATACACTATTATGGAAAAGCGATCTTTACGCGACAAGGTTATTTTGAGGGATAACGATTTTTCTGATTCTCCAAATACCATTAAGCCTAAAGAGTGGAAAGGTATTGTTTTTAGACTTTTTGAAGACCTCACCTCTGCTGCTCTTATTACTGACACTGAGTTCTCAAAACAAAGTTTACGTGTAGAAGTAGACGGCATTAACAAGGATAGATTTAATACTTTTTTCCGTTATAAAAGAACGGGGATTGCAAGGATTATTTCTACTGATGTTGAAGCAGGATTTTAATTTTTAAAACTAGAAAGATATGTCATATATAAGCGGAGACGTAACAGAAGTATTTGTTTCTCATTCTGAATTTGGTGAGCATAGATTTGCTGCAAAAGCAAATGAAAGCTGGACTATTATAGGAGGCGGAGTTGTATCTAACGATGATGAAAACGGAGTCACTGGCAATGGACAAATGATTGATCAGATGAACATGACAAGGTGGAGCGCTGAGGGATCTGTTGCCGTGAATCTTGTAACCGATAAGGATTCTGATGTTATCAGAAAACTTTCATCTAGTCCTATTCTTGGTACTTGGACTTTAACCCATATATCAGGCGCTGTTTATCAAGGCATCGGAAAGCCAGTTGGAGCGCATGAGGTTGATACAAATACAGCCTTATGTACTTTGAAAATTAGCGGAGGCGGTAGGCTTAGTAAAATAGGATAATTGAAAAAAATGTTTTATATTTGAATCTGTATCTATAATACTTGAATCTGTATTTTTTTTCATATTTTAATAAACTACTTGTTTTTTTGGGGCGTTGCGAAAGTGACGCCTTTTTTTATTATATTTGTTATTGTAAAATTATTTTAATTATGGAAAAAGTATCAAGAGAACAAGCAGTAATTGAAATTCAAGGTTTGATTCAAGATCAAAATTTTGAAATTGTTGATTCTGTGACTATTGAAAAAGATTATCCGCAACTGATTAAAGCAGTGGTGGATGGTAAAATGGTATTGGGTGAAAATCCTATATTTGATCTTTATAAGCCTATTTTAGATGATGAAGGATCGGTGGTTAAATCAACTATTGAGTTTAAAACTCGCATTAAAGCTTTAGACATGGCTTCTATCACAAAAGGCATTGATATGTCAAAAGAAACCTATTTAGCCGTTGTGCTTATGAATTGTCATTTGTCAGGCATGCCAAAGGGGATTTATAATAATCTTTCAAAAATTGATGAAAAGGTTGTTCAGCAACTTTGTAGCATTTTTTTGTAATATCTGACAGTAAGTCAATTCAAAATGCAATAGTAAGCGTTAGTAGGTCTTATGGTTGGGCAAATCCAAGTTATTTGCAAGAACTATATTGCGATCGTAAAGATTATTTAGGATTATTTTTTTGGAGCGACGATGTCATTAAACAAAATGAAGAAATAAAGAAACAAACAAAAGGGAAAAAGTAGTGTTATTTTTTCCCTTTTTTTAATAAAATCAGTATATGATAGGAAGTTTTAAAGTACCTACTATCTTTAGTGCTGTGGATAAGATCAGTCCTACTTTAGACAAGGTTAATTCTAAGGTTGCAAAAGTTCAAAAAACCATGAATAAAATGGCTAATTATGCCGTTGTGGGTGGTTTTGCTATTGCTACGGCTTTAGGATTTGCTTTTAATGAAGCTGTTAAGTTTGAGGACAAAATGGCTGATGTTGCTAAGGTAATGAATCTTGATGCGGGATCTAAAGAATTAAAAAAGGTAAGTGATGAAGTAAAAACACTTTCATTGCATTTGGCCAAACCCCCTGAGCAAGTTGCGGAATTATACGGTAATATTGCTCAAGCAGGTGTGGCCGCCAAAGACGTATATTCTGTTTCAAAATTGGCAGGTGAAATGGGCGTGGCTTTTGGTATTGGGGCCGGTGAGGCAGGAGAGGCATTTGTAAAGCTTCAAAACAGTATGGGGCTTACATTGGATGCTACTAAACAGGTTACTGATGCTCTTAACCATTTAGGAAATAATACGGCGGCCAAGTCTTCTGAGTTATTAGAATTTATGAGTTCTGGCGGTTCGGGTGCCGGGCGTGCTATGGATATGTTAGGGCAGCAAGCCGCAGCGGTGGGGTCTGTGTTTATTTCAAGTGGTAAAAGTGCAAGTGAAGCAGGTACTATTTTCGAAAGACTTATGAAAGGAATCATGAAAAGCGATGATCTTCGTAATGTTTTCAATAGAAGTGGAAAAGGTTTAGAGGGGCTTTTTGCGGTTCTTGAAAAAGGCATGAAATTAAATCCTGAGAAACAATTTAAGTATTTCCAACAATTTGGTGAATATGGAACTGATATTATGCTTCTTGCTAATAACATGGATTTATTGCGTAAAAATACGGCTTTGGTTGCTGATGAAAATGCTTTTGCCAACTCATCTTTTTTAGAATTTGAAAACAGGCAAAAAACAACAGCAACGCAAATTCAAAACTTAAAAAACCAAATGACGCTTTTGGCTATTACGGTAGGTGACGAACTTATTCCGATGTTTTCAAATTTACTGAAAGAGTATACGCCTATTTTAGAAAAAACAGCTAAATGGATAGCGGACAACTCCGATTTAATCCCTGTTTTGGTTGGTGTTGCAGGTGCGTTAATTGCGTTTAAAGGCGTTATGATTGTTGTAAACGCGTTAATGGTTATAGGACAAGGGGTAATGGCGGCTTATACGGCTATTATGGGAGCATATAATGGCATGGCTTTGGTTGCTGCTGTTGGTGGTTATACTTTCGCAGGTGCTGTTTGGGCAGCGCTATGGCCAATACTTTTGGTTATTGCTGCTGTGGTTGCTATTATTGCAATATTCTACTATTGGGATGAAATATGCGAGTGGTTTGGCAAGCAATGGGATAAATTCACTAGTTGGATCGGTGAATTATGGGATAAGCTTGTAAAATGGTTTCAAGAATTTTCATTTGTGAACTTTTTTAAACAGATTGGAAACTCTATCATAGATTTTATGTTGTTTCCAATTAGACAGGTTTTAGAACTTGTTGCAAAAATACCTGGAAAAATTGGAAGAATGGCACAGGAAGCGTTGGATCTAACACATAGTTTAAAGTTTGAAATTGAAGAAACTGTTGCGCCTGAGATGTCGCCAAGTGCTACCGCTCAAGTGGCTACAAGTGAGAGTATAACTACAAATAACAGCAATATTCAATTAGACATAAACGACCGAAACAATACGCTAGGCGGTATTCAGCAATTCGGGATTCCGATCCCTATAAATGTTAACGGTACAAAATTTGGACAGTAATGAAAGATATAACTATTTACGACAATGGCCAAGGTGGTGATTTTACCATTGAGGATAAAGATTTAGGAATTACCAATAACTTGCATAATCAGGTGTATTTAGCCCTATTTGGGGGCAATACACCTTTTTGGGGTAATAATGTACTTGGTACTAATTTTTATAGCTTAACTGAAAAGTATTTAAGCAATATGCCCCTCACCTCTGCCGCTCGCCTTGAACTCATAAGTACAATAAAAAAAGATTTGGAGTACTTAGAAATTAATGATGTTGACGTTTCTTTTGGCATGAATAAAGTTACTATATTTGTTAATGGCATTGCGACTATCGCGATTGAGAATAAAAAAGTGATGATACTATGAAGCAAACACCAACAATAGAAGAAATTTATGAAAGGTTTTCTAGTGCTTTAAAAGCAAAATTAAACATACCTGCAAACGAGGATTTAAAAGAGCATTTGTCGGCTGTTGGTGCTGTTGTTAGTGCTGAGTTAAAACTTATGTATTTGTATGCTGAGGATATTCAAAGGAACTTATACCCTGATACGGCTGATCTTGCTAGTGAGGGCGGAGAACTTGAAAGGCTTGGGATGCTTTATTTAGATAGGACTCCTAAGCCTGCAACAGCTACTTTATTAAAACTTAAAGTTAATGGCACTCAAGGAAGTGCATTAAGGGCGAATTTAACGTTTAAAAGTGATAAAAACAACGTTGTGTATATCTTAGATGCTCAATATATTTTAAATGGTTTAAACGACGTTATTTTAGTCCGTTCGATTGAGGTGGGTAAGAATACTATTTTAAGTATTGGCGATACGCTTGTAATTACGGAGCCAATTATAGGGGTTGATTCTGATGCAGTGGTTGTTGAGGTAGTGCGTGAGGCTGTTTCCGAGGAAAGTATAGTAGAATATAGAAAAGCTATAATTGACGCAATACAATTAGAGCCAACAGGAGGCGCAAAAACTGATTATAGATTATGGGCTAAGGATGCGGAGGGCGTAAGGCGAGTTTATCCTTATTTAAAACAAAATGATTCTGGAACTGTTGAAATTTTTGTTGAATCAAGTTCGGGTATTGTCAGCCCTCAAATGATTTCCGATGTTGAAAATGTGCTAAATTTTGATCCTGATGTAAATAAACCATCTTATGAGCGTGGACGTAAGCCTATACAGGCTAAATTGGAGGTAAGGCCTGTGGTGTCAGTTAATGTTGATGTCACAATAAAAGGCCTTAGTGCTAAAAGTACGGCTATTGAGCAAAATATAAGAAGCAGCATTGAATCTTATCTGTACGGCATCCGTCCGTTTATTGATGGCGGTGAGTTATTAAGAGACAAAAACGATGTTTTAAACGTTGCTAGGCTTTCAAATGTGGTTAGTGAATCTATTGGATCGGACAATTATTTTTTAGATTTAAAAATTAAAATTGATGGCGCTCCTTATGACATGTACACTTTTTCATTGGGCCGTATTCCTAAATTAAATACTGTTACTTATGAATAGCGTTTGGAAGCAATTATACCCCAATGGGCATGCTTTTAATGTGTCTGATAATACTAATAGGTTTTCAGTGCATGAAAGTATTGATGAAGCTTTAAACGGCTTTATTTCTCAATTGGCTAGTTTAGTTAATGGGGCTATTCCTGATTCAATGGATTTGGATGAAAAAGAGGTTGAATTATTAGAGGATAAATACGGTGTTTATTTTGTGGAGGGGTTAACTTTGATGCAAAGGATCGAGCGTATAAGGCTTAAAATGACTTATCCTAACAGAGTTGTTAATCGCTCCTCTGCTGCTTGGATTCAGCACGTATTAAATACTTTTGGATTCAAGGTTAGTATTTACGAAAATGAAGGGATTAACCCATCTTTGGTTTCTGATTTTATTTCCAATCAATACGGACGATCCATGTACGGGGCTAGTTCATTTGGAGGCTATCAATATAATGTGATTGCCAATAGTATGTTTCGTGGGGAAAAATATAATTTTGGTGGCAATTTATGGGCAACTTTTTTCATAAGGATAAACGAGCCTATTGAGAGTAGCAGAGTGAGCGAATTTAGGGAATTAGTTTTAAAATTAAAACCTGCTCATTTATGCGCAATTATTTTAGAATCCGATAAAGGTATTGGAGATTTTAACAACGATTTTAATGATGATTTTTTAATTGGATAAACATGAGTAAACAAGACTTAAAAAATGAAATAGACCAAAATATTAACACAAATGGTCTTCAGCAAATAACTGGTAAAAAATTAAATAAAGCTTTAAATGATATTGTTGATTTTATGGCTGATCCAAATGATTTTTTACCAAAAACAGCCACAGCCGAAAGCGCGAAAGGTAGCGGAGGAGTAACAGAGGATAATGATTTGGCTGTTAGTGGAAATGTGGTATATAATAATAATATATTAACAAATGCGACAACGTTAGCATTATATGCAAATACATGTTCAAAGCATAATAATATATATAATAAAGCACTAAGTGTAAAAAATATAGGTGCTGGAATTAATTTAGATTATTTTGATTTTAATACTAAGTATATACTTAGCGGATTCATAAAGGTTGAAAAAAATACTAAATATATAATAAGTGGTATAAAAGTATTTTTCGTAAACATCTATGACTCTAATATGTATAAGAGAAAAGGAGTAATTAAAAATGAGGGAACAGTTACTGAGAATTTCGAAATAACGACAGACAATACTACTGAATATATAGCTTTTAACATAACCACTGTCGCAAATGAAAGTCTAGTTGATATGGTTAAGGTGTTTAAAAATTTTAATGATGGATCAGAATATATAAAATGCGATAAAAATACAAGTAATAACTTGATTTTAAACGATAAAAATGTTTATTTAAGAAATTGGATTTCTGGAAATGGAGATTTATTGGACACTTCGCTAGATAGAAGAACCACGACTAAAATAGATGTTAGTAAAATAAGTAAGCTGTTTATTAAAAATATACCTACAGAAGTAAGGAAGGCTTATTTATTTACAAGTGCTAAAGGAGATATTGTGTATAATGCAAACTATCAATCAGAATCGCTTAGATTACTTATTCCTAGAGATGCTAAGTATTTTCAAATATATTATAAAGCGGAGAGCGAAAACGCAGATAATTTAACTATAAGTTATATTAATGATTATATACCTAGAGAGGTTTCTGACAATGTAAACATAAGTAATTACAAAGAAGCATTAATATATTCAAACAATAATACATTAGTAGGAGTAACAGAAGAAAAAGAATACACACTACCTAACACCTCTGAGCAGGATATTATAACTATTTTACATTTAAACAAGAATGAAGTAACTGAGAATAATAATTTAAGTTTTATTAATTGCTCTGACGACTTTAAAAATATTGATTTTGTTTACAACGATACAATTTGTGATAAAAAAGTGTTTAGTGGGCATTATTCTTTAACAAAAGCAGATAACTATAAGGAGATAGTTTGCCAAAACACAGAAGGAGATGTAATCGGATGGGATAGAGGGACTAATTCAATATATATTAGTTCAGACAACGGTATTTCATGGGCTGAAATTATACAAAATAGTTATCTAGTTTCTATTACTCCAAACAATGATATTTTAACAAAAGAGGGGGAATATTTAAAAATATATAGGATGTCCGATAATTATTCAATAGGTACTGAAATATTTAATTTTAGATACACGAGTTCTTTTGTTTCTTCTCACAACATAACTTATGATAATTTAGGCAATATGTATTTAGGCTGTAATCAAGAGGAGTACGATGTTAAAGTGTATAAAACACCACTAAACAGTATAGACTTTAAACAGATATACTCTAATACATACAAACAACATGTTCATAGGCTTTGGTTTGATAATACAACTAATAGGTTATTTGTAAATATAGATGGTGCGACATCTGTATTTGACAATGGCGAGTTTGGAAATAGTGGTATGACAACTATTTATTCAGAGGACTATGGTGTAACTTTTAATAGAGTAGTTTTCCCATTCACAACTGATTACGGTATAAATTCAAAATGTGGAGAATGGTATTTCGGGAGCGCTGAAGGTGTAATAAAAAACAGTCCGAGTTTGTTTAGAACAAAAGATTTAAAAAACTTCGAAACACTTATCGAAATGCCTTTAAATACACAATCTGTTCGAGTTATTAGTAATTACTTAGTTGTTTCAGTTGTGGCATATTCTACTTACAACTATCCATTGATTTTAATATCAGATGATTATGGAGACTCATTTACACCTATTTTTGATGATAAATTCCAAGATAGTTTAAGGATGCAGAACGGTTATAGATATGGAACTATCTCAAACAGTGTAATGACAGATACAGAAGGGGACTACCTGATATTGGCAACAGGAGTAGATAATTTAAAACCTTTAAAACTTCGAGTTGGAAAAGAGTACAAACAAGCTCTGTGTTATATAAGAACAAGAGGTAAAGAAAAAAATAATAACACATTAAATGTTAAATCTTCTCCACTTTCAAGTGAAAACAAAGAATTTGAAATAAAAGACAATAGTATATTTTATCTAAAGTTTGGAAAAGAAAATATTAACACACCTATAAATACAGCTATTTATCCCTTAAATACTATTATTAGTAATGGCAGCTTTAAGGATAAGTATTTTCCTTTTAAACTAGATGAGTACGTGTCTGCCAATATTAAAGACGTAATAAATATAGATGTAAAAATGACTTGTAAAACTATTAGGTTTGGTTATAAAACTAACGGAGTCTACAGTACTGAAGTATTTAATATTTTAACATCTAAAGATGTAAAAATATTAAGTTTAGGTAATTCTTTGTTAGTTTACATAAATGGTGTTGAATACAAGTTTAACAGTTGTTTTAATAACTATTTTTCCAAGTCAACACAGTATGTAACATTAACTTTTATTAATGGTAGCTTATATTTATTTGTAAATAATTACAAAATAAGCAGTGTTACATCCAATTATAACGATTTCAATATTGAAGGTATTGAGCTTGGCAATATGAGAGATGGGGATTATTTGTCTAGTATTTATTTTTACGATAATATTTTTTATCAAAAAACAGTTAATTACATGTTCGATAAAGGGTATATTATGTAAAAACAAAAGGGGTTTAATACCCCTTTATTTCTTTGTAGTCTTTAATCATATCTGCGACTTCGTTAAGATGTTCGATATAATCTTTATCGCCTTTTTTGCAATCCTTATAAGCTTCTTCCATTTCGTGAAGCATGATTTTAAGCACCATTTCATCCTTGATGCTGTCCGAGTACTTTTCGATAAATCTGTGCATGGCTTATGAATTAACTTTTGTGTTAGACTGCGTTGCGCTTTGTCCACTCCCAACCATTGTGCCAAGGTTAACAACGCTGTTTGTGGCGCGATTCACTTGGTCGCTTAAATTACCAAACAACGATGCAAAAGCTTGCGTTTGCGACTGCAATTGCGCCTGTAATTGGTTTTGTGTTTGTTGGTTTGTTTGAACTACATTGATTTCAATTTCTCTATTATCGCGTGAACGTCTTTCACTCGCCAACGCATCACGTAAGTTTTGCATTTCAATACCATTGATAAGCGCGCGAGTCGCATCGCCGTCCGCGTGTATTTGACTCTTTACATCACAAAATTGGCTATCAACTGAGTGTTGAAAATTAGTCATTTGCGTTTGAATCGCTTGTGTGTTTTGGAATGTTTGCAAAGACTGCGCGTAAGATTGTTGTAGCAACGTTTTTTCTACATCGCATATTTGATTGTCTAAGTTTCTAAACTCGCCCGTAAATGCAAGATTTTGCTGTGCAAACATTCCTGCGACTTCATTCCCCAAGATGTGAATTTACTTGCCATTGTCGGCAACGTCCTTGCGTAAATCTGACACATTTTGCTCTAAGACTGTTATGCCTGATCTATCGTGACCGTTAAAGTCATTCCCAAAACCACGATTTCCAAAACCGCCAAAAACCCCAAATAAACCCACAGGAGGAATTCCAAATCCTCCAAAACCATAACCACCACCGCCTATAATATCGGTTGCTCCTTGTGAAATACTCATAATAAAAAAATTTAAAGTTATATCCCAAAACTACAACCGACCACAAAACATTGAGTAGTAATATATTAGCATTTTATTAACTATTATTTTACTTAATTTTAAAATAAAAATGGATGCAAAAACTAAAATATGCTTGGAGTGTTTAGGCAGAAAAATGTTTGATCTTAGAAAAAGACATGGATTAACACAGCTTCAATTAGCTTGTGACTTAGATACGGACATATCTTTTATATCAGCAATCGAGCGAGGTGTATACAAAAATATCACTCTTAAAAACTTAATTAAAATTTCCGACTACTTTTGTGTATCTTTACATTATTTAATACAAGAGCAATGAGAAATAAAGTAAATGTAATTAATACTATTCCTGCATCGCCTGATTACCCTATGGGGCGCATAAAGGACGATACTGGGGTAAACGACGGTACGCCTATTTGCGAGGAAAATAACGGTGATATTCAAGAAACAGTAACGGCTTTAATGGAGCGTGCTAAGATCACTCCAAACGGCAAGCCTGACAACGTTACTAACGGTTATCAAATTTTTGACGCTATTACTGAAGTGGGCGGTAAACATGATATGATTTACAAACCAACTCAGGACGCTGTTACAAGAAATATTACTGTTTCAGCTAGGCTTGATAACATGATTAATGGTGAATTTATTATTTTAGATGGTGAGGGCATTAATTCAAACGCACCTAAAATAAACAATATGGATCTTGTTTCTACGGATGTGGGTGTTCTTAGAAAAGGTGATTTTATTGTTATTGAAAAGGTAAACGATTTAACGTTTAAAGCTACTCCTTTGTATGGTGCGACAAGGCTAAAAGGGGCTATGGTGGCTATACAAAAAGGTACTCATGTCGCTGATCAAGGCGCGCCAAATGGTATTTTAAACGTTGAGCATCCGGAAGTGAATGTTCAAAATACTAGAGTTATTTACACGTTAAGACGGCATAACCCACAAACCAGTTTTGTGACTACTGAATTTAAGTCCTTGATGTTAGATAGGCAAGAGTTCGGATTTAGAATTGTTTTTAACGGTTTCCCTGTGGATATTAACGACCGATTAGCAGTAGATTGGTGGATTGTTGAGGCGTAAACTATGCAAATAAAGATCGATTCAAATGCAATACAGCAATATGAAAAAAAGCTGACTTCACTAAAGAGGTCGGCTTTTCCTAATGCTATTCGTGCAACTTTGAATGATGCTGCGTTTGAAATGAAAAAAGATAATCTACACACCTCTGCTGCTAACAACTTTAAACATACTCGATCTAAAAACTTTTTTAAAAGATTCTCGGGTGTTAAAAAAGCAACGGGTTGGGATGTAAACAAAATGCAGTCTACAATAGGTATGCTTGATATGGGGGTTAAAACAGCAAAAACAGCCATTAACAACATGGAAAAACATGAAAAGGGTGGTAATATTAGCGATGGTGCTGTATATCTACCTGATTCACGTACAAGTAAAATTTTTGGTAGATTAGTTCGAAAAGTTAACTACTTCAAAAAAGGCAATGTAATAGGAGGAAAAGCGTCCTTTGTCGCAAAGGCTTATAAAAGCACGGAGCTTAAAGCGCCAATGAAACACAACGGGTTTTTGATACAAGTAACCAACATTCGAAAAACGAAAAAAGGCAAAATTAAAATCACTTCTAGGCTTTTAATGAAGGAGCGTGAAAACGTAAAAATCAAGCCTAATCACTTTATTTTAAAGGCAGCAACCCAAACCCAAAAGAATATACCTGTAAATTTCAAAAAGAACGCTGAAAAGCAAATAAAACGATTCACGCAATGATAAAAATAACAACTGGGGATAGTAAAGAATTTGAATTGTTTGTGAAGCAATCGGATAATTCAATGAGTTACGAGTTTAATGCTTCTGTTTATGATTTTATAAATAAAGAGAAGTCTTTTGTTGATCGTAGAAATGTTAAGTCACGTGTGCTCCCAATTGTTGGTTATTTCCAAGGGGAGCAGCATAGGGAGCAAACAGAAAATTTTAGGATTTCTTCTTTAGATAAAAATTATTGGACTGTAAATCATCCAATATACGGTATTATTTACGGCCAGCCTTTAAAAGTATCGTTTACAAATTCTGATTTAAACACGACTTTGATTGAGGTTGAGTTTTGGGAAACTATAATTGATTCAAAAGGAATAACAGAATCGGTTAGCGTAGTTGAGAAATTAGATAATTTATACGAGGATTTAACTAGTGATGCTTCCAATACATTTGAACAAGAAGAAAAAAAGAACTTGTTTAATAACTTGAATTCTGTTAAGGACAATTACCAATCTTTATTTTACAACAATATTGAGGGTTTTTTAGAGTCTTATCAAGAGGTATCAAAATCAATAGACTTAGTTTTAAGCTATCCTGAGCGATATATACAAGATATTTTCGCATTTAATAACTTGGCTTCCAAAGTCAAAACCGATGTTTTTTCAAAAATAGATAGGGTTAAGAATTTATTCGATACTGTTTTTTCAGATCCTAATACGTCTAAAAATTACAAAGAAATTACGGGGGCTTCTGTGATTGCTACAATGGCGCAATCTGTCATTGACATTGACACTAATTTAATAACTAGAAAAGAGTTGGTTGGCTTAAACGAGTCAATTGTATCGGCTTACAATGAATATTTTTTAACATTGGAGAATCAAGGCGCGCAATTAGATTTTAAGCTACAAAGCACGCTGTATTCTATTGTTTGGATCGCTGTGTATAATCTTTTCAATATTACATACAACGCACGCCAAGAGCGAGAGTATATTTGTGAAATCGACACTAATATTATTTTGCTTACTTTTAAATTCATGGGAATTGTATCTGATGAAAATTTACGATTCTTTAAAAAAGTAAACAACATCAATACAAACGCTTTATTCAACATTAAAAAAGGAACAAAAGTAAAATATTACGTATGAAGATAATTGTTAATGACAATCACGTTATTGATTTTATAACTGTATCAGTGGATTCGGCCGTTGATAGTATCGCGGCCTCTTTTGCTTTTACCTCTGTTTATGACGCATCAAATAAGGCGCACAAAGAAATATTTAAGCCCTTGTCATTTAATAAGGTTAAAATATTCGATTCTAGCGATGTTTTAATGCTAACGGGGGCAATGGTTGGTTTTTCGTTTACTTCTAATTCTACGGCGTCCATTGTGGCTGTAAGTGGGTATTCGCTTACAGGTGTATTAAGTGATTGTTCAATTCCTTTGAATATGTTTCCTTTGGAAAGCAATCGTAGGTCCTTAAAAGATGTTATTGATCATTATATTAAGCCCTTTGGCATTAAGTTCGCCCCCCCTGCTGCTCTAAATAGTGTGATAAATCAAAAATTCACAAAAACCACTAGTGAAGTAGGAGAAAAATTAGCAGATTATTTCATAAGATTAGCTATTCAAAAGAATCTTATTTTAACCCATTCTACCGACGGTAATTTAACTATTTTAAAACTTAGTGAAACGGTTAAATGGAGGTTTGTTTTAGAGGAAAATGTAACAATGCAGTATAATGTAAACGCGCAAGATATTCACTCTGAAATTGGAGTTATTCGTCAATTGAACAAAAAGCAAGGTGGCGGATCTATGACAGAAACAATAAAAAACCCTCTTATATCAGAATATAGGCCAATTGTAAAGAAGCTAACCAATTCTGAAGATACCAATATGAATGAATCTAAAAAGGCTATTTTAGCGTCTGAAATGGATTCAATAGAACTTATTATACAAAAGGCCGAATGGATTGACACATTAAGACCAGGTGATACAATAGAAGTTAGTAATCCTAATGTTAGTTTAGATTCATATACAAAATTCATTATTAAATCAATATCAGGAAGCGCGAGTGCAGAAGCAAGTACAATGAGCATAACTGTTGTTCTTCCTGAGGCATTAATACGTTAATTATGGCAACAATAGCAAAAGTAGATGCTACACAAATAGAGGAGGGTTTTCGAACTATAAAAGTGAATCAATATGGCGCAAAAACCGCTGACGTTGTTCAGCCTTTTGGGGATGATTCTAACCCTATTAAAAATATGGTTGCTGTGTTCACTGAAACCGACACTGACGGAAACCCTATCGTAATTGGGTACTTCAATAAAGATGTGGTAGCAGCAGAGGGGGAGAAGCGATTATATAGCGTTGATTCAAGTGGAAATCAAAAAGCTTTTATGTGGCTTAAAAACGACGGACAACTGCAGTTAAACGGGTCAGGTGACAATGCTGTAAGATTTACGCCTTTGGAATCTGAATTAATGAGTGTGATTCAAAAAATGAATACTGAGCTTACAAAAATTCAAGTTGCTATTACTTCGCTTCGTGGTTCGTATTCAAAAGCTGACATCAGCGCTGATTTTAGTAAGTCGAAAGTGGATAATGTGGAATTTGGAGAATAGAATATTTATCCTTAATTTTGTGATGTACATTACAATTTTTAAATATGATAACAAAAAAACAATTTACTACTTTAAACGATTTATTCGATTATTACAACGAATCGTTATTTGATGGCGAGCTACATTCGTGCTTAGTTAATATGTCAAGGCACAAAGGCGTTCATGGATTTTTTGCCCCAAATAGATGGAAAGAAAAAGAAGATTCTAAGATCCACGAAATTTCATTAAATCCCGACACTATGAATAGGGATGATAAAGAATGGCACTCTACATTAGTTCATGAAATGGTTCATTTATGGCAACAATTAACAGGGAATACAGCTAGACGAGGGTATCACTGCAAGAAGTTCGCATCTAAAATGGAGTCTATTGGATTAATTCCTTCTTCTACTGGATTACCAGGAGGTAAAAAAACTGGTCAAAATATGACGCATTATGTTGAGGATGGCGGAAAATTTGAAAAGGCTTTTGAAAATATAAGCGACGATCAAACTAAAAATTTAAAATTGCCTTATGTTCCAAACTTGCATAAAGTACCACCTAGATCATTAATTAACGTTCTGACAAATGGAAGTGTTAGTAATGGCGTGGAAAGTGATTCTGATAGCGTTGGAAATGAAAAAAAAGAAGAAAAAAAATCTGCATCAGGGGTAAAAATTAAGTATCAATGTAGTTGCGAAAATAGGGTATGGGGTAAATCAGGACTTAATATTGTGTGTGGTGATTGTAATGAAAGTTTTAGCGCTGTAGAATAGAAAAAGCCCCTTAATTGGGGCTTTTGTTTTGTTTTACTTCTTTTAAAATACCTAAGCATATTAATAATAGTGTGCATTCAAACATTGTAAAAAATCCAAAATGATAGTAAACAAATATTGCTATTACTATTAAGATAAAAAATAGATGTTTCATCCTAAATTATTTTAATTGTTTTCTTATGCTTTCTACATTTACAACTAGTGCCGTGCTCCCATTTTTTGGCAAAAATTCAAATGCCTCAGGAAAGTCCGACTCAACTCTTTTGAAAGTTTTTAAGTTGATTAATGCTTGATAAATTTCACTTTTAAGCTTCCTTAGGTCAGATTTAGCCTTATCTCTTTTGTTTATTAAATCAAACATTTTTTTTGACTCCTCATCAGATATAGGATAGTGATTGTTGTCTGATGGCAAAGTTTCATAAAGTGTAAACCATTCCCATTTAAAATCATTATTATCAAATCTAACTGATGAAGTTGATTGAAAATAATTTTTTCTAGTTTTAAATAGGTTTAAAACTTCTTTCGGAGTGTTTTTTAATACTATTTGAGTAGCTAGTTCAGATATTTTGTCATTTATCTGGATTAACTCGTTTCTTTTTTTGTTTACTAATTTTTCTGTTACATTTTCAGCTATTTGTTTTGTAATTCTGCTCATTTCTTTAAATTATTTTAATTGTTTTCTTTTTTCCGTTTTTACTCAATAATTCACGCATTTTATAAGCTGTGTAGCCAACATTAAAGTTTTTGTGTACAATTAGCTCAATTGCGTCTTTTTCGTTTGTAATTAGTCGCCAAACACCTCCTTGGCTTTCTAACAATTCACCCCACCCCACCTGCTGCTCTATATGGTCAACTTTATGGTAGCTATCTTTTACTTTTATTTCCATTCCAATTAAAGGAGTATCCTTTTCAAAGTAAATGAAGTCACTAACACCTGCTACAATTCCAATTGCTTTTGCTTCAAAAGACTGTATCTCTGAATTACGCTCATTTGATACGTGGAATAGTTGCTTGCGTTTTTGTGGCTGAAGGTTTGTTATTTGGCGGACTATATTACATGTTAGTTGTTTTTCGTTCATGATAAAATAACTTCATTCATTTCAGTATTTATAATCTTAAATCCATTTTCTTTTTGATATTTAGCACATCCAGTTGACCCAACTCCAAAAACAGAGTTCCTTTTGTCTTTAAAAACCACTGACGTAGGTCTTGTTAAAAAAACATCATTCCATTCAAAGATACATTCAGGAATCAAGTTTTTTATTTTTTCAAAATCTTCTTTAGAATTTATTAAAATTGATATTTTTTCCATGTTCTTGTTTTTTTATAGGTTAAAATCAGTATCAACAATTAAAGCATCTCTAAAATTACTTACCAATGGCACTAAGTACGTTTTTCTAACTGTAACAATAACCTGATTACCTTTGTTGATATTTTCAATAACTGAATCAATAAGTGTATCTTCATCAAAAACAACACACTTTTCCGCCAATTCCAAACGATAAACTTTGTTCTGAATTTCACGGGCTCTTTTCTCTCGATTAGAGCCCGTTACTATAATTACTTTTTTCATAGATTAGAATGGTAAATCGTCATTTTCATCCACTGAATCACCCTCGTCAACTGCTCCAGTATTTCCGCTCGAGCTTGAACCTCCCCAAACTTTAACATTGCCTAGAATCGGCGTCATTGTTTTGTCTTTCTTTTCTTCATCAGTGGCATTTTTATAAACCTCAGTAGGTAGTCTTTTTCCTATAAATCCATGCTGTCCGTACTTGTCTTCTTCTTCTCGGATAATGCCTGAAATTGGAATGTAAACACCTCCGTTTTTATCTTGCTCTAATTTATTGGCTTCGATAGGAATTATTAGAACGTCAATCATTCCGTTTTTACCTTTTTGTTGTCTTTTTACGTGGATTAATTTTGTTAATGCAATTGATCCGCTAAAGCTTTTTTCTGTACTCATGGTTTTATAATTTTCTGTTATTATTAATAAATTGTTCTTGTATTTTGTCCAGCTTAGTGTTTATCTCCGATAAGTGGTTTTCTAATTCTGATAAAGTTTCGCACTCATTTGAGGTCGCGGCAATCCATTTTCTTATTGCCATAGCTGGATTAGGATAATAAAAAGTTTGAGTATGCAATCTTTCTTTACCTTCTTTCTCTCTAAGTTCTTCAAAAACTAATTCAACACCATGAAGGTTGTTGTTTTGTATTCTGTAATTTTCGTCTAATTTAATCATTTTTACTAATTTAAATAATGAATTGTAGGTTCATCTTGTTCTTCGTATGTAACTATGGCATACATATCTCGCCCCCCACTGCCGCTATCTATATAGGGTTTTAGCCATTCTAAAAAATTCTCTATCTCATTGCAATAGTTTTTTATATTACTTCTAGTACTCAAAACCCATTGTTTACTAATACTGTCTTTAAAAAATAATGGCTTTTGATCTCTAACAGCAAAATAATATGAACCACCTCTAAGTAACCAACATTCTCTGCTTCCTTCCTCAAATGGAAATTCTTTTGGCTTTTCTTCTGACTCTCCAATAATAAACATTAAAGAATCTATTACATATTGTGGAGTTTCTTTTTTTAACTCACATCCTAAAATTAGTTCGGTGTACATTCCCATAATCTATAATTTTTAAAACGGAAAATCGTCTGGTAATTCCGCTGTTGTTTCTTTTTCTTCTTCTTTTTCTTGTGCAATTTCTCCCAATACTACCCTATCCAATATTTCTTTAATATCGCCCCCGTTTTTAATAAATTCAACCGTTACGGCTTCCATTATATCAATACGCGATAATAAGGCTTCGCAGTGTATAGGAGAACGTTTTATTTCTTCAATAGTCATTTCTGTTTCCTCAATCCATTCGTCGTACAGGTCCATTATATCCCCCTCATAGTATACATACTTCATAATGTCGGTTGGTGGAGAAATAACAATGTAATAACAAAGGTCTACTTCCCAAGCGATCATTTCCATTTGTGTTTGCCAAAAGTCAACGCTTGATTCATCAGTGTTTTCGTAAGTGCGTTTGTAATGCGTACCCCATGATGTACAGGCTTTGTTTTCAACCGCAGCCACTATTTCATCGTGTTTTGTAGCGACATCGTCGGCGCTTGCTCCTGCGTATGGTCTATTGGGAAATTCTTTAAAGCCAACCGAACACCTAACAAGGCCTTTGGCGTTGAAAAATTCTTCACGTGAACGGCGTTCAATTAATGGCTCGACAATTGTGCCGTATTTCATATCTGAGGTAGAAGCGCTCATTACATAACGTCCTGTTTTACGTTGCATCGCTGTTTCGTAAATATACGTTATAATACCTTCAGAAAACTCTTTTACTTTTTCTCTGTCTGCCCAACTCATTTTGGTGCCTTTACGATTGCAAGCCATTATGGATTTACCTCTTGATCCGGTGTAACAGGCAGCGCGTTGTTTAAACCATTCTTCAGAACGTTGTTCGTTTGCTTCTTCTCCCCTCTGCTGATCATCCTGTTCATCATAGCCTAGTGTTGAATCAAGGTGTTTGTTTAAGTCTTCAAATATACTATTCATCCTTGTTTTGTTTTGCTTGTTTTGAATAATTGTTTTTTGTATCTCTATTTAGGTTTCTTCCAAAAATATTACCTAAAGAGGTTAATGCATTTGAAATAGCGGCAGCGCGGGCGGCAGGTAAACAATATTCTAATGAGTTGGTTAACTTCCCTTTTGGAAACAATGCCACATCAGAACCTTTGGAAGCTTGCACCGCCTTTGAAGCGGATCCCGTAGCAACAAAAATATCCGCTCCTGGATAGCTAGGTTGGTATTGTAGTTTTACAGTCACTACAATTTCGTTGATTACTAGTTTAGAGTCTTCTTGAATGATATTCCAATTATCAAAAAAGAAGTCTGCTATTGCTTGCTGTTCAAATAAAGGTAAATACTTGCTTTTTCTTCCACCGCCTAATTCACGGCTTTTTATATATGCCCCATCAGGAGCCATGTTTAAGGTTTGCTTGTAGGTTTCCTCGTCTTTGAATCGGTATTTTTTTGTTAGTTCTTCCATAATTAATATTTTTCCATTACCACGGTTAATTTATCGCCTATGTAGTCATAGAAAACCATTTGTTTAAGTATGTATCCTTGTTTTGCATATACTTTTATTTTATCTCCATTTAAGTCATCCCTAAAAACTACTGTTTGTTTTGGAGTAGCAGGTTTAATTTCAATCAAAGATGGCAAAGTAGTCGATGCCATTAGGATAATAGCCAATAAAGCAAAGAATCCGATTTTGTAAAATTTATTCATATTACTTAAGGTCTTTTTCAACTTCGATTCGGTTTCTCAGATACTCAAATCCTTCGTTGTTAAATGATACAGTGATTGCTAGCCCTTTTTTAGTTGTGTAAGGTTTTCTGTATTTGTTGATTCCAAATACAGCATTATGTTTTTCCATAAGAGATTCTAGTTCTTGGAAGAAGTTTGGTTTTGTATCCTTTACATATCCGCAAGCCTCTAAAAATTCAGCCTCTGTGTTAACACGTTTTGCACAATAATCTTCACGTCTACTATGTAATACGTTTGATATCTTTTTTGTATGATCTTTACAGTTAAAAATTACTGGTTGATTTTCTAAGTCTTCTATTTGTCCAATCTCAAATCCAATACTCTCCAACTTAGGTTTCATTCTTTCAAACTGCTCTTTAGTACACTCCATGTAAACAGGTTTAAATTGTGGTTTTGTATCCTCTACTATCCTAGCCCAAACACCATTTTTCATTATTTTAAAACCTCCTACGCCTATTTCGGTTTCGTAATATTGAAACGTATCCTCGTTTATTAAATAATTTGTATTTTCAAATCCTAAAATAAAATTATTAATCGTAGCTCCTTTTTTAAACCCACGCTTAACAGCTTCTTCTTTTAAACGTTGTTCTACTTCTTCGGGGGTGGCAGGAACTATACAAGCAGGAAAATCAGTATTTTTATCATTTATCCAATGTCCATAAGTCCCAATACCAAAACTATGATTGTTTTCATAATCATGATATGCTAAATATTTTTTATGCATAGGAATAGTGCTTTTATACCACCCATTCTTTGGTTTTTCATCCATTACATGAATCACAAACTTACCAAACCATTTACGGAAGTTTTCCGTGTCGTTTTTGTCGGTGTATAGGGTTACATTAGCACCTTCGTTAATTGATTTGTTAATACATGATATGATGTTTTTGTTTAGTATGAAATGGCCGTTTTTATATTTTGAGTTTATAGCGTGTAGTTTAATAAAATCCTCACTAACAACAATAGTTAATTTGCCTTTCTTAACCTCGTTTACTGGAAACTGCCATGTATCTACAATAACCACTTTATCATTAGTCGCGTTAACAATCGCCTCTAATACCTCAATTCGTTTTAATAATTCTTTTTTCTTCATAATGTGAAATTTTTACTTTGTTCTTTACTTTCTTCATATTTACCAATACTATACGCTAATACAAATACCCCTATAAAAAAATGTGTAGAGAAAAAAACAATAGATGTAAGGTATCTGTTTTCTTGTGTTCCAATAACTTCAAATACAAGCTTATTAAAGTCAGCTAATATAAAAAGCCTAGTTAATAGAAATAAGAAGAAGAATATAGCGCTTGTAGATAAATGTATTTTCCAAAAATATTTAAATTTGTGTTCCATAATTTTACTTGTTTTTATCTTTGGCTAAATTATAAAATTTAATAATACAGAAATTTTATTTAACAATTCTTTAACTAAATACGCTCTCACAATAATTAATTGCTTTTTGCGTTGTTTGCTTGCCCCATTTGTCATAAGAAGCAAACCTTTCTAATTCTTCCTTGCCTCCGCGAGTCCATAATTGACGCCATAACCATGGTTGTTTGTGCTTTTTGGCTGTTCGATATGTTTTTAATTCTTCAAAATCCATATCCTTGAAATGCTTTACAGCCAACGATACTCCATTGTCGTCAATAATATTGCTTAGGACTAACTCCACCTCTGCTGCTTCTTTTTTATCAGGGTATTTAAAACCACAAAAAGGACAAATGTTTTGCATTGCCATAATAAGGCGTTCACAGCCTTTTAAAACCTCGTTAGCGGACTTTATAGGCTTATCCTTGGAATCAATACCGCAAATTTTTAACGGAGGTACTCCACCACCTGATTTGTTTTCTTCGTGCCATAAGGACCAACCGCGGTTAAAGTCATAATCACCTAAGCGATCTTTATTGCCTCCAAAGTCTAAAATAGTAAACCCCTCTTTGCCTTTAAAAATACGAGATCCACGCCCGATCATTTGAAGCCAAAGTGTGATCGATTGCGTCGCCCTCATAACGGCTACAACTTCAATAGACGGGCAATCGTACCCCGTGGTAGCTATATCAACATTTACAAGAACACTAAATTCATCGTTTTCAAAATCTTCAAAAACCTTTTCGCGCTGACCCGAATATCTTTCAAAATTTTCTTTCCAAAATTCGTATTTTTTAACATCGTCGTTATACTTAGCAACCTTGGCAGGATCGTCAGGGTATTTTAATTTTGGCTCAGATTTATTACTTGCGACAAATTTAGCACTTATACCTGCATTGTTTAGTTCAATTGTGGTCCTTATACAGTGCTCAACATTTACACAAAAAACAATCATTTTTTGACCGTTAACGTGTTTTTTATATTGGTTTACAAGTCCTGAATAAGCTTTGGCAGTATTAAACCTATTGTACATTTCATTCGCCTTGTAATCACCAGTTTTCGAGTCAATTGAAACACCGTCCATGATTGGAGCTTCAATTTCGTAGGTGTCCGAGTTTACAAGGTAGCCATTGTTTACAAGTTCTTTTACTTGTGGTCCGTTTACAATATACTCGTAATCCAGTCCTAATTGACGCATTTTTCCGCTCCTTGACGGAGTGGCCGTGAATCCTAAAACTATTTTGTCTTTTACAAGATCGCTTTCAAATAAGTAGTTAAACTCCTGTTTGTGGGCTTCATCTATTATGATTGTACCTACATCATCCTGTATAAATTCTTGCCATTCCTTTTTGTCAACTCTGTTTTTTAAAGTTTGACTCATAGCGACATACACCTCTTTTTCATAATCAATTACTTTCGCCCCTGCCTTTATGTTTGCTGCGCGAACTCCAAACTTTTGCATTGATTTGGTTGCTTGTTTTAAGAGTTCAGTTCTGTCAGTAAGGACAAGTGTCTTATTGCCTTTTTTAGCAGCAGAGGTGGCGATGTAGGTAAAAATAATAGTCTTCCCCCCCCCAGTAGGAAGCTGAACAATAAGGTGTTTTAATCCTTGATTCAGCTTCCGTCTAACTTCCTTTATTGATTCGTTTTGGTAATCTCTAAGGGTTATGTTGGTCATTCCATTAATCATTTACAAGGTGAACGGGCATAATTCCTGCGATGATTTCACTTCCTTCTTGCTCCAATAATACTATTTTATTTGCCTTGAATAGGTTAAAAGTAAAATTATCGGAATCACCTGGTAGTTTTACAGCTTTTCTTATTTTTTCTAATAAAAATAAGTTTAAGCCTATTTTGTCCACAGGATTTGCATCTTCTTTTTTAGGGAAAATAGCGTTACAGTTAGGAACTTTGCCCTCAATTATTTTATCTCTATAAATAGAGTGCTCAACACCATCTACAAATACATCTACAATTTGAGTTTCGGTGTCAAAAGAAAATTTAAACCAATCCATTGGAATTTGTTTAGTATTTACAAATCCATAGTTTTTCTTTTCAAAAACATTTAATGGAATTGAAATCGGTTCTTGTGTTGTTTTTTCATCGCATTCTATTTTGTATGCAACAATAATGTGTGCGTTTGTGACATAAAGTTTTTTTCTTTGAAAGTCAATAATAGCGCCATGCATTAATGGTCTTAATTCGTCAGTTCCTGCCGCGTATTTAAAGTTTGATGCTCCGTGAGCAGTCGTAAGTTTGAATTCTATTTTCATAATTAAAAAGGTATTACTGTTACATGATCATATTCTAAAACATCAATAAAGTGCAAAAATAAAAGCAAAGTATTGCATTCTTTTATTACTCGTCCATTTTGCCAAAAATTAAAATGCGCTTCACCATGTTTAATTAGACAATCGTAATAATTATTTATTAGTTTTTGTTGTTCTTGTAAAGTCATAACTCAATCAATTTAAAAAAACATTTAGCCGTAGCTTTGACATCGTCCAATGCATCGTGAGCGCCTTCAAAACCGCATCCGAAAAAATAGGTATGTAATTCGGTAAGGGTGGGCCATTTATATTGTCCGTACCCGTGCTTATTTGGCAACTTCAATAAATTGGTTGATACTTGCATAGTGCAGTATTTAATAGGCTTGTTTTCGCTTTTAAGTCCTAATCGTATCATTTCTGCGCCAACTACTGGATAATCAAAATTAATATTGTGAGCAATTAAATAAGTGCATTTTTGAAGGTCATTTATAAATTCTTTCAAAACTATTTCAATTGGTATACCTTCAAGTTCGCATCTTTCAGTTGACATGTTGTTGTCAATGAAAAATTGCTCTTTAGGAATTTCCCATCCATCAGGTTTAATCAAATGACTAACTTCTTTTATGAGTTCTTTTTTGTCGTTGTAAACCTGATAACCTAATTGTGTGATGCGAGGCCAATTTTTTAAATCGGTCATTTTAGCATCATATTTAAGGGGTTTGCCGTTAGTTTCTGTATCGAATATTATATACATAACCTACTCTTTAAAAAATACTTCTCCGTTTTCAATCAAAATTTCTCCCTCTTGCAGCTCATCAACTGAAAAATCCCCAGTCCAATTAACAAACAAATACAATCCTAGTTCCTCACTCATCTTGTCAAGCAAAGCTTTTGTCTTTTTATCGATCGGAACTTGGTCAATCCATAGATAAGGCAGTTTTTTTGTCTTTTTAGACAATAAGTAATTTTGGATAAGCAAACATATCATTGGCTTTTGAGTATCGCTGTACGCGCTTAATTTACGCAATTCTTTGTTTGGGTTATGGAAGTAATCAACGTCGTACTCACCATTGTAAGTTAAGAAAATATCATTGTCTTCTGGGACAATATGAAGCCCTTTAACACCCGTATTTATTTCTGTTAACTTTAAGTAATAATCCTTGTTTAAATCCTTTACTTTTTGATCGGCATCACGCCATTTTTGGAATGAAATAACAGCTAAAGCATCCTTGTTGTAAGATTCTGCGTTTTTAAGACTTCTTTCTAATTCTTCAAGCTGTTTTTCTTCTTCATCAGTATTTACTTCTTCAATCGGTCTTTTTGAGAGTTCAGAATACTTTATGCCCGCATCTCGATATTTAAGCAAAAGATCAACTACCTCTGTGTTTTCCCAATCTTTAGGATCTGAAATAATTGATCCGCGTTCGTTGAATAAGAGTACTTGAGTATCTTCGTCTACTACATCAGTATTGTATTTTATTTTTGATTTTAAGAAGCTTGTTAACTCATCAGAATTTATAAGACCTATTAAGATATTGCTAGCCTTACCAATTCTTTCATCAATTGACTGGTTTTCTGCTTTAATTAAATCTCTTTTGGTTTGCAACTCGATATTGTGTGATATAAATGCCTCATTGATCTTTTTAAGTTCATTGGCGTACTCTAGCCCTTTTAATTTAAGTTCATTTAGCTCGTTTTTTCTAACTGTTTCAGCGTTACCTTGTTTAGCCTTTGTCTCAACTTTTAAAGTCGTAATTTGCTCTTTAATTGCATCTGTATTTTTAATGGTGTAGGTTTCTTCTATGTCAATGCCTTTATTGATTAAATCGCTTGCGATACCTCCGACTTCTTTTCGCTTTGAATCAAGAATATTTCTTTCGTTTTTTGCTTTTTCTATTTGATCAATAATACCACCTACATAACGAGGTGATTTTTTATTGAACACCACCCCCTGCCGCTCTAGTTCATTTGCGTACAACTCAAGCAATAAATTTCTCTGAACAGTTGGGTTTTCACTCGTTAGTTCGTTCAGTCTCCAGGTTAATGCAGTGGATAACTGATTTAGGTAAGCAGCAGGGGTGGCTTTCACTCCATCAATAACAGGATTATTAACCTTTTTACCGTTGGCATCAAGTTCATAAAGGGTGTAGGTTAGTTTCCCCTCTTTGTCGCTTTTGCATCCAATGAATATTTTATGGTCTCCATCTGTTAATTGAGCTTCTAAATTTACATTGCTTCCGTAAAGTTTAGAGTCCTCTAAAGTTGCGCTTCCTTGAGTAGTTAAACGCATTGCTTTATTTACAGTGGTTTTACCTGCGCCTACCTCACCTTTGAATGTTGTTAGGCGTAAATCTTCGTTAAACTTTAATTCGGTTGCTTTAAGCATCCCAAAATTTTCCTTTACGGAAAGACCTATGATTTTAACTTCTTTGTTCATATTAGTATAGTGGTTTTAATTAAAATGTTCTTGGATTTTTGACCAACCAAATTGATTTTTAAGTAAATCGAGTGCTTTGGTTAATGGGTAGGTAGTTTCTGTAAGATTGTGCTGTCTCATAAAACTTTCGCATCCCATTTTACAAGCTCCAGTTAGTAATCTGAATTCAGAAACAGAGATTGTTTGTTTTTCTTTAATCTCTTTGACAAGATCTTGCACCTCTAAGTTTTCTTGTAAGAACTTGAAGTTTACATCTTCAATCGCTTGCTTTATAGTTTCCCCATGGGCGTAGTATTCATCCCTTTTTGCTACAAAACACTTTTCTTTTCTGTTGAATAACGATCCTTCGTAAATAGTGAATTCGTCTCGTTTCTTTTTTGAGCGTATAATCGTAGCAATACCATCAATCATTTGTATTTTATGATTTGCTTGTGTGATAATTACATTTTCTTCAAACGCCCAATCGCCGATGTGAGTAACGGAGTTCGGGATCTCTACTGACGTAAGCTGATTGTAACGAAACGCCCCAGAGCCGATGTGAGTAACGGAGTTCGGGATCTCTACTGACGTAAGCTGATTGTAACGAAACGCCCCAGAGCCGATGTGAGTAACGGAGTTCGGGATCTCTACTGACGTAAGCTGATTGTAAC